>JBKHIW010000067.1:0-8248 GCA_046538465.1 Desulfobacteraceae bacterium
CCTATGTCGACGAGCCGGAACAGATTCGGGTGGCTCGATATTACATAGGAGAAGTGGGGCTGGAGTTGATGGAGTCAACCACACCGGACGGCCCGGTAGCCAAATGGATAGAGAAAAACGGGGAAGGGATAATGATCCTCAGCTTCAATGTAGACAAGACCGCAGATGCGGTGGAGGAGCTCAAGGACGAGTACCCGTTTATCCCGGCCCCGAACGGAAAGGTGCTGAGGCCCTTTCGAACCGGGGAGTTCGCTTTTATTCATCCCAAGAAGATGAACGGCGTCTTGACCGAGCTCATCTGCGATTAGCCGGAGGGCCTGCTGAGGTATTCCGTCGCCCGGAACCCGGAGGGTGGAAATGGCCAAGGAAAGACGAGATTTCGAGGTCTATTTGGTCTACGTGGATCAGGACCGATGCGACGGATGTGACCTTTGCGCCCTGTATTGTCCGGCGGATGTATTTGAAGTGGCGCATAAGGCGACGCCGGTACGGCCTCAGAATTGTATGGGATGCAGAACCTGCGAAGCTGTTTGTAAATCGAAAGCTGTAATAATTACAGAGATCTGATCCTGAAGTTGGTATTGCGGAGCTGAGGTTGATGCTGGAGCTGAAGTGAAGGTGGACGCGCATGCTGGTGTTGGAGTTGAACCGGAGCTGCCGCTGTACCGGAACGTCTTATAAGGAAATCCCCTCTGGCGCCCCCCCGGCGTTAGGCCGGCAGAGGGGATTTCCATATTCATATTATTTTACAAGCCCCAGGACGCTGAATTTGGGTTTGAGGTGATAGAAATGAGTGACGAGATCCTGATCATTGGAGGCGGGGTGGCCGGAATCAATGCGGCCTTGAACGCAGCAGACTACGGGGCCAAGGTCTACTTGGTGGACGACACCCCGAGTATCGGCGGTATAATGGCCCGGCTGGACAAGACCTTCCCAACCAATGACTGCTCCATTTGCATAGAAGCCCCTCAGATGTATGAAGTGGACAACCACCCCAACATAGAGATCCTTACCAATACCGAGGTGCGCAAGGTCAAGAAATCCAGCGAAGGGTTCAAGGTGCGCCTGGTCAAGAAGGCGAGGTTCGTGGACGAGGAGCTTTGCACAGGCTGCGGCGCCTGTTTCGAGGCCTGTCCGGTGACCATACCGGACGAAATGGACGGGCGGATATTCGGGACGCGTAAGCTGGTTTACATGCCTTTTCCCCAGGCGGTCCCTAATGTAGCGGTGATTGACCCGGACTGCCGCTACGGGAGGATGAACGACCAGGGGGCGTGTGTGGGCGGGTGTGTGGTTGACTGCAGCCAGTGTCGGGAGTGCCCCATAGCCTTGTGCGTCAAGGCCTGCAAAGAAGAGGGGAAGGACGCGGTGAGGCTGTGGCAGTCCAACAAGAACATCAACGTGACTGTGAAGAGCATCATCGTGGCCTCCGGGCTAAAGGACGCCGTACCGGAGGAGGGGCTTCACGGATACAAGGTCTGTGAGAACGTGATCACCAATATGGAGTTCGAGAGGCTGATGAATGCAGGAGGCCCCACGGGCGGGGAGATCGTCCGCCCGTCGGACAGGGAGCACGCCCACAGAATCGGGTGGGTTCAGTGTGCCGGACGCGGATTGGACCATGGTGTTCCTTACTGTTCCAAGGTCTGCTGTATGATCGCGGCGAAACAGACCATAATCACCAAGGAGCACGACACCTCGGTGGAGACCTCTGTCTTTTATAACGATCTCAAGGCGTATGGAAAAGGCATGTGGGGGTTCTTCGAAAAGGCCAAAGAGGCGGGCGTACGCTATGTACGCGCCCGGCCCTATGATGTGCGGGAGGATCCCAAGACCAAGAATCTGACCGTCAGGTACGAGGACCAGACCACCGGCGCACCAGTGGAGGAGGAGTTCGATCTCCTGGTGCTCTCCACCGGGCTGGTCGCCAATGATCGAAACGAGCGGCTGGCCAAGGTGCTGGGCATTGACCTGGACAAGTTCGGGTTTTTCAAAGAAGAGAACCCTATCACGGCCCCCTTGGAGACCAAGGTCAAGGGGATCTATCTCTGCGGCGGGGCCACCGGGCCCATAGACATATCTGAGTCTGTGGTGCAGGCTACCGCCGCGGGTATGAAGGCCGTGGTAAACGGCGGTTGATTTTGAGTCAATGAGGCCGGCGCAGGATTCGCCGGTCCTGGATAATACCAGATGAGGAACTTTCCATGAGTGATGAGCTGAAAATCGGCGTGTTTGTCTGTGACTGCGGGTCCAACATCGCGGGCGTGGTGAACGTACCGGAGGTGGTGGAATACGCTGGTACACTTCCCCATGTGGCCCATGCGGAGGAGGGGCGGTGGTCGTGCTCGGTGGATGCGCTGAATAACATGAAGGAGGCCATTCGGGAGCACGAACTCAACCGGGTGGTGATCGCCTCGTGCACGCCCAGGACCCATGAGCCCCTTTTCAAGTCCACAGTCAAGGAGGCGGGGCTGAATCCGTACCTCTTGGAGTTTGTGAGCATAAGAGAGCAGGTCTCTTGGGTGCATATGAACGATCCGGAGGCAGCCACCCGGAAGGCCAAGGACCTGGTCAGGATGGGGGTAGCCAAGGCCGCGCTCCTCGAGGAGGGCGAAGAGATTCGCCTCCCGGTCGGCCAGGACTGCATGGTGATCGGTGGGGGCATGGCCGGGATGAGTGCGGCCCTTTGCGTGGCCCAGCAGGGCTTCAAGGCCTATATAGTGGAGAAGGGCCCGGAACTCGGCGGCATACTCAATCGTGTGTGCACGGTGTCGCACGACCACGAAACCATGCCCTCCTCGGAGATTGTAAAATCCATGGTGGACAAGGTGGAGGCGGATCCCAATATCACGGTTTACACGAACGCCCGCATCGAGTCTGTAAACGGATACATAGGGAATTACAAGGTCGTCCTGAAGGTGGGGAATGACGGAGGACGGGACGAGTCATTGGATGTCTCCACAGTGGTTGTGGCCACCGGGATGCGGGAGATAGAGCCTGAAAAGGGCGCTTTTATGTATGGAGAGGATCCGCGGGTGATTACCCAGCTGGGCCTGGAGGGGCTTCTCAAGGAAGATAAGGTCAAGGGCATAGAGAGCGCGGTTATCATCAACTGCGTAGGGTCCAAGAACGAGGAGCGCGGGTGCTGCAGCATTGGATGTCCGGTCTCGGTAAAGAACGCGTTGGCCGTCAAGGAGCGGAACCCGGAGGCCGAAGTCTACATCCTCTACCGGGATCTCAGCCTGATCAAGGACGAACAGGTTTCCTACCAGCAAGCCAAGGCGGCCGGGATCAAGTTCATCAGATTCCCGGACGAGCGCTACCCTGATGTATCTCCGGATGGAGGCTCCCTGGGAGTCAAGGTCCATGACCTCCTCTTGGGAAGGGACTTGGAGCTTTCGGCGGAGCTGGTTGTGCTCACAGTGGGCTTTACCGGAGACGAGAGCATCGAGGACGTAAGGGGGCAGCTCAAGGTCTCCACCAATCAGGAGGGGTTTTTTCAGGAACGGCATATCAAGCTCGGCCCGCTGGACTTCCCCACAGACGGGGTGGCCCTCTGTGGGTGCGCCAAAAATCCCAAGACCCTCAAGGAGACCTGTGAGGAAGGGATCGGAGCGGCCATGCGGGCCTCCATACCCATGAAGAACGGGTTTATTGAGGCCGAGGGGATAGTCGCGGACATTGATTTGACCAACTGCGACCGCTGCAACCTCTGTTATAAGCGGTGCCCCTATGGGGCCATCGAGATAGACGAAGAGAAGACTCCTTCCGTGATCAAGGCGCTTTGCAAGGGTTGCGGGCTCTGCGCAGCCGACTGCCCCAAGGAGTGTATAACCATTGTGCACTACTCCGACGAACAGCTCTTGGCGCAAGTGGAGGCGGCTTTGGAGGAGGAGCCGGAGAAGAAGATCCTGGGCTTTGTCTGCCACTGGTGCGCCCTGGGGGGTGTGGATATGGCCGGGGTGAGCAGGCTTCAGTACCCGCCTAACGCCCGCCTGATCAGGGTGATGTGCTCGGCAAGGGTACCAATAAAGCTGATAGAAAGGGCCTTTGAGCTGGGGGCCGGGGGAGTGTTGGTGGTTGGATGTGAATTTCCCACTTGCCACTATATCTCCGGTAACTATGCCTGTGATCAGCGGATGAGGCGAGCCCGCAAGCGGCTGAAAAAGAACGGCTATGACCCGGACAAGCTCTGGTTGGAGTGGTGCTCGGCCGCTGACGGGCCCAAATTCGCCAAGATCATGCGGGATATGGTGGAAGAGCTGAAGCTTGGATGAGAGGTTGAAAGGACCTATGGACGCAAACACTGTTCTGGCAGAGAATTTCGGTAACGTCGAGATGTTGAGGGCCTGCGAGCAATGCGGGTGCTGCGCCTCGGCCTGCCCGGTAACCGGGAAGGATGATTTCAATGTCCGCCGCCTGATTCGATTCATTGAACTGGATATGGCCGAAGACGCGGCCGGGACCGGGCTGGCCTGGTCCTGCACCACTTGCGGACGCTGCGAGACGGTTTGTCCCAACGGCATAGCCGTATTGGACATCATCCGACCTCTCAGGGTGCTGAGCCCTGAGGAGCTTATTCCTGCGGACGAGACTCCGCCGTGCGCCCGCGCCTGTCCTGCGGGGGTGGATGTGCCCGGGTACGTCCGTCTAATAGCCCAGGGGAGGCCCGACGAGGCCTGCGCCCTGGTCCTGGAGAAGGTCCCGTTTCCGGGCATCCTGGGAAGGGTGTGCATGCATCCCTGCGAGACCGAGTGCAGGAGAGGCGAGGTCAACCAGCCGGTGTCCATATGCGCTCTCAAGCGTTTTGCGGCCGATAACGCAGGAGATGTGTTCGAGCGGGCGGCAAAGACCGCGGACCCGACAGGGAGGCGGGTGGCCGTTGTCGGTTCGGGTCCCGCCGGGCTGACCGCCGCGTTTTACCTGCGCAAGAAGGGACACGAGGTGACTGTGTTCGAGGCCAGGGAAAAGCCGGGGGGTATGATGAGGTATGGCATCCCCTACTATCGGCTTCCTGAGGAGGTCCTGGACCAGGAGATCGACAGGGTGTTGGGGGTCGGCATCACACTCGAGACCGGAAAGATGCTGGGGAGGGATATGGCTCTCCAGGCCCTGGCCGGGGAATACGACGCCGTATTTCTGGCTACCGGGCTTCAGGAGAGCCGAAAGATCGAGCTCCAGGGTGCGGATTCATCGGATGTGCTCTGGGGGGTGGATTTCCTGGCCCGGGTGAGCAGCGGAGAAGACATCACCCTCAAGGATCGGGTGGTGGTTATAGGCGGGGGCAATGTCGCCGTGGACGTGGCCCTGACCGCCCTGAGGCTGGGCGCCAACCAGGTCACCATGGCCTGCCTGGAGAACCGGGACGAGATGCCTGCCAACTCGTGGGAAGTAGAGCAGGCGGTGGAAGAGGGCGTGAGGCTGATGCCCTCATGGGGGCCCGGGAAGATAGTGGGAGGCGACGATGCAGTGAGCGGAGTGGAGCTCGTCCGGTGCACGTCCGTCTTTGATGCGGAGGGCAGGTTCGCTCCTTGTTTTGGCGACGAAACAGAGCATCTGGACGCTGATCAGGTGATATTGGCCATAGGACAGTCCGCGGATTTTTCGTTCGCCGAGTCCGCGGGCCTAAAGGTCGAGCGCGGCCTGGTGGTCGTGGATGAAGAGACCGCTGAGACCAGTCTCCCGGGCGTGTTTGCAGGTGGAGACGTAGGACGGGGGCCCGGCGCGATCATAGACGCGATCGCGGCCGGCCGAAAGGCGGCCTCATCCATGGATCGATTCCTGGGAGGTGACGGAGACATTGACGAAAAGCTGGCCGAACGCCCGGACGAGAGTTTATATGACGGGAAGAGGGAGCGTGGATTCGCTGACAGGCTCCGGGCCGAGGAACCCAGCCTCCCGGTTGAAGAGCGGCTCCGCGGGTTTCAAGAGGTTCATGGATGCATGGAAGCGGAGCAGGCGGTAGCAGAGGCCTGCAGGTGTCTCCAGTGCGATCTGGAGGTGAGGCTGGTCAAGGAGGCGCGATCCAGCCGGGGCTGAAACGGAGGCCGTGGCTGTGACTGGTCCCGGAATCCCGGAGGCCGAGCTGGCCCGAAGGCGTCGGACGGTTCAGGAGGG
Organism: Desulfobacteraceae bacterium; assembly: GCA_046538465.1. GTDB lineage: Bacteria > Desulfobacterota > DSM-4660 > Desulfatiglandales > HGW-15 > CAZYJR01. The sequence continues at coordinate 6,118 of JBKHIW010000067.1, forward strand.
CATGGTCGTCCACCGGATGGAAGGCCTTTTGGCTGTGCATCCCCCGGACGTGGAGTACCTGTCAGGGTTGCGAGGGACGGCGGCTTTTTACCTGTCCGCCTCGGGTGAGACGGCGGTGTTGGAGCCGGATCCGCATGAGACGGGGTGTCTTGATCCGGACCTTTTCCTCGCACGGGCCCTGGGGCGTATAGGATTCAGGCCGGCGGCGCTGGGGCTCTGTCTGGACGTGACGTCGATGAGCACGCTCCAGCGGATAAAGAAAGATCTACCCGGGACGGATATTCTGGACTCATCGGCTGTACTGCTGGGGGCCCGCGCGGTGAAATCCGGGTGGGAGACGGCCAGGATGGAAGAGGCCGCAGATCTTACCGCCCGGGTATTCGAGTTTGCAGCAGGCGCTATTCGAGCCGGGGAGACCGAGATAGGATTTTCCGGCCGGCTCGAGGCGTTTGCCGGAGAGCTCGGCTTGGGTAGCCGGGTCAGGGTCAGGGATAGGAGGGCCGAAGGGTATCCATGGCACGTGCTGGCCGGTGAGAGCGGGGGGATGATCGGAGTGCTGGACGCGCCTGCAAGCGGCATGGGGACTTCAGCGGCGTTTCCCTGTGGGGCGGGTTATAGAGTGATATCGCGGGGAGCCCCGGTGATGGTGGATTTCGCGGTTGAGCACAGGGGCTACCACATGGACGAGACTCGGATGCTTGTTGTGGGCTCGCTTCCCGCCGAGGCCCAGAGGGCCTGGGAGGCGGCCTTGAGGATACACGATAGACTCATAGAAGCTGCAAAGCCCGGGGTTACGGGGGATGAGCTCTTCCAACTGTCCGTTGCCGAGGCTGAAAAACTGGAATACACTGAGCAATATCTGGGGCCGCCGGGCAATAAGGTGAAATTCGTGGGCCACGGGATCGGACTCGAGCTTGTGGAGCCTCCCTTCATAGCGGCGGGAAAGGACGAACCGCTCGCTCCGGGTATGACCATGGCCCTGGAGCCCAAGCTTGTATTCGAGAACCGGTTCGCAGTGGGCGTGGAGAGCGTTTGCGCGGTCACCGAGACGGGATGCCGTTTGATCAGCCGCATCCCTCTCCGGGTCTTCCGTGCCTGATACGGCCGGGGCCGTCCGGTCCGGACCGTCCCGGCCCGACACACTAAGCGAGACCAGGAGGACCAGATGTCGGATAAGTGCTATCGCCTGGGTTGTGACATAGGCGGGACGTTTACTGATTTTGTGTTGTTGAATGACGAGACCGGCGAAATCTTTATTAACAAGTGCCTGACAACCCCCAGCGATCCTTCGGATGCGGTGGAGCAAGGGATAAAAGAGCTGGAGAACCGGGTCCCGGGGCTGACCGGAAAGCTCGATGAGGTGATTCACGGGACCACCCTGGTGATAAACGCCATTATTGAAAGGAAAGGGGCCACGACCGGCCTGATTACCACCAAGGGTTTCAGGGACGTATTGGAGTTGGCAAGAGAGATCAGGTACGCCCCCTATGACATCTTCGCAGAGTATCCGGAGCCCTTGATCCCCAGGCGGCTTCGTCTGGAGGTGGACGAAAGGGTGCGGAGCGACGGGACCGTCCTGCGACCGCTGGATCGACAGGAGGCGAGGAGGGTGGTTCAGGATTTGGTGGATATGGGGGTTGAATCGATCAGCGTCTGCCTGCTCAATTCTTTTGAGAACCCTGAGCATGAGATGACCATTAAGGAGATCATTGAAGAGGAGCACCCTGAGATCTCGGTTTCCGTCTCCTACAAGGTCCTTCCCCAGATCCGGGAGTACGAAAGGACCAGCACTACTGTTACCAACGCTTATGTAAAGCCGCTCACCGGGAGATATCTTTCCAAGCTCAGAGGAAAACTCAGGTCCATAGGGTTCGAGGGCACACTTTTCATAATGCTCTCCAGCGGCGGTATTACCTCGGTGGAGACGGCAGCCGAGTTCCCTGTGCGGATCATCGAATCCGGTCCTACTGCGGCCGTGATCTCCGGGGAGTACTACGGCAAGATGTTCAATCTTCCGGAGATGTTCTGCTTTGATATGGGAGGGACCACGGCCAAGTCCTGCCTGATACAGGGAGGGGTGGCCGGAGTGGTGCCCACCTTTGAGGTGGGCCGTGTCCAGCGGTTCATGAAG
>JBKHIW010000068.1:0-8244 GCA_046538465.1 Desulfobacteraceae bacterium
TATATCTCCAGAATCCGCCTCTGAATGTGATCATAGGCCACGGTCCCGGCGAAGTTCCCCTCCTCATCCATAACCGCCAGGACCCTCATGTCATGCATGAGCATAAAGGACATCACATCCTTCAGGGCCATGCCCTCGTCCACCCGCACCGGATAAGGGACGGCGAGATCCTCCACCCGGGTGTTCTCATGCTTGAGGTGTCTGGAATGCACGTAGCCCAGCGCCCTCCCCCCCTTGACCACAACCAAGTGCCTGAAGCCGTGCTCCTCCAAGAATTTCAAAGCCTCCCCGGCCAGGGTGCTCCCCTTGACCACATTGGCCGGCTTTCTGTCCATAACCTCGAAGACATGGATCAGACCCAAGACCTTGAGGGCGCGGTCCGCTCCCACAAAGTCCGCTATATACTGATTCTTGGGCTGGGCCAATATGACCTCAGGGCTTTCATACTGGACCAATTGGCCCATCTGGAATATGGCGATCATATCCCCCATCTTGATTGCTTCATGAATATCGTGGGTGACAAAGGCGATCGTCTTTTTCAGTTGACGCTGGAGGCGCAGGAACTCGTTCTGGATCTCCTCCCGGTTGATGGGATCGATAGCCCCGAAAGGCTCGTCCATGAGCATGATATCAGGGTTGGCCGCCAGGCACCTGGCCACTCCTATGCGCTGCTGCTGCCCTCCGGAAAGCTCGGCCGGATATCTTTCCCTGAACTGCGCGGGCTCGAGTTGGAGCATGGCCAGGAGCTCGTCCACCCTTTCCTCGATCTTCTTTTTATCCCAGCCAAGAAGCTTCGGCACAGTAGCTATGTTCTCGGAAATCGTCTTGTTCGGGAAGAGGCCTATTTGTTGGATTGCGTATCCCATGGACCGCCTGAGTTTTACAGGGTTCACGTCCATGATGTCCTTGCCGTTCACGGTGATCTTCCCCCTGCTCAAGGTCAAAAGCCTGTTGGTCAGTCTGAGCAGTGTGGTCTTACCGCATCCGGACGGGCCCAAAAAGATAACCAGATTTCCCTGTGGAATCTCGAAAGAAACATCCCTTAACGCAGTGACGGCGTCAGGTCCTGAACCGAATATCTTGGTCACATCCTCATAGGTAATCATGACTCGCGGACCTCCTTCATCCTTGAACGCCTCCGGACCTTCCCGAATCAAGCGGGGCCGGGATGCAAAAGTTCCACAAGGGTTGAACAAACCTTTAATCTAGCATGACAGGAATTTCACTCTTTTTGGTAAAGCATATTTAATGAGGCCATGTATGTCAAGCCACGGGCCTTCCCTTGCCGGGTGGATATCAATCTCACTCCCGTTATAGGGAAACAAAAAGAACCGCGCCTCCCACCGCCCAGCAGTAGGGAGCGAACCATGCCAGACGGCCCCGGCGGACCATATTCACCAGGAGTTTGAGCGCAGCAAGACCGACCAGGGCTGCACTGAACCCGCCCAGGAGGATCGCTCCGGGGCCGGCCGTTCCGCCGCCACCGTCTGCCGCCTGTAAAAGGAGGGCGCCGGCTATGGCCGGAAGAGACAGGAGGAAGGAGTATCTGGCCGCAAGGTCCCGCTCCATTCCAAGCAGCAGTCCGCACGCTATGGTGGCCCCGGAGCGGGAGATCCCCGGGATAATCGCCAGGCCCTGTGCGATCCCAACAGCAAGAGCGACCCAAACGGTGGGCCTTGCCAGCCGGTTCCTGGAAGAGCCCGGCAGGGCGGTAAGGGCGAGCAAGACGCCTGTTGCCAGCAGCATCACGCCTACGACCCGGACCGAGGCAAAGAGCCCTTCAAGCTCCTCCCTGAACAAGAGACCTATCAGGGCCGTGGGAACGTTCCCCAGGACCACCCAGACAACCAGGGAGTCTCTTGCTGTATCCAGGGTCTCGGCGCGGCGAGGTCCGCCCTTGAACAGCACGGAGGCGATGACTAAGGCCTCGGAGGCCATCCTAACCAGGTCTTTTCTAAAAAAAACGCACACGGCGAGCAGCGTGCCCGCATGAAGGCTTGCATCCAGCAGCAGCTCAGGGGCCCTGAACCCCAGGAGGTTCTGAAAAAGCACCAGGTGGCCCGAGCTGCTTATAGGGAGGAACTCGGTCAGACCCTGAACCACCCCCAATAGGACCCCGGAAATCGCGTCCATTCAACTACACTCCCAACCAGCAGGTTGCGCTGTCATATCTAAAAGAGCCCCTGGTGGCAAGGTCAAAGTGGAGGCCCCGGGCCGAGATCCTGCAACCCGGCTTGACAGTGCCCGAGGCTTCACTTATACCATGATGAATAGATTGTGGAATTTTGAAAAGATGTCTTTCCTGATACAGGATCCCACACAGGAGGGATTGGCCATGGCTACTCGTACTCGAATCGGTGTGCTCTCGGCGGGCGCGGACTGCCCGGGGATCAACAGTGCAATTCACTGGCTGGTTACATCGGCCTTGGACAAGGATCTCGTCCCCTCCAGGGGGATGATGTTTGAGATCCTCGGGATAGTCGACGGCTGGCAGGGTCTTATATCCATGAAGCCGGAAAAGAAGGACAGCGTCAAACGCTACACCATGAAGCTGGACACCGAGCTGGTCCGAACCTGGGACCGCTACGGCGGGACCAGGCTGGGCACAAGCAGAGTGAACCCCTTCGACCCCAACAAGGACCGCTCCGAAATCGTGATCAAGAACATCAAGGACCTCGGCCTCGAGGCCCTGGTGGTCATCGGGGGATTCGACAACCTGGGAGTGGCGTATCAGCTCTACAGGGAGGGCATCAATGTAGTGGGAATCCCCAAGACCATTGACAAGGATCTCTGCGAGACCGACTACACCTTGGGATTCGATTCGGCCGTCAACATCATCACCCAGGATATCGACAGGATCCGTATCACCGCCGGGTCCCACAGCCGCGTCTTCGTGGTGGAAACCATGGGGCGCCGCGCCGGATGGCTGGCCTTGGAGGGCGGCGAGGCCTCGGGGGCCTCCATAATACTGATCCCTGAACACGATTTCGATATGGAAAGAGTGGTGAATCTCCTGAAGATGATGCGAAAGGCCGGAAAGCGCTACAGCATCGTGCTTGCCTCGGAGGGGGCGAAACCCAGGGGCATGGAGGAGGTCAAGGAGCGGAGGGGCCGGGACGGATTCGGCCACTTTTACCTCGGCGGAATCGGGGGGTACATTGCAGAGGAAATCGAGAAGATGTCCGACCTGGAGGTGCGCTATGTGGCCCTGCGCCACCTCCAAAGAGGCGGCTCTCCTACGGCGTACGACCGCCGAATGGGAAGGAGGTTCGGGATCGCGGCCATTGACATGATAGTAAACGAGGACTTCGGCCGCATGGCCAGCCTCAAGATGGGGAACATCACCACAGTACCCCTAAAAAAGGCATTGGAGCGCCTTAATCTGGTGGAAGTGGAAAAATATTACAATACTAAGAACTACCGGACCCTGGATAAGATTCTGTAGGCTGGATGGGGTCGAATATCTTCCCCGGATTCAATATGCCGTTGGGATCAAAGGCCTTTTTCAAGCGGCGCATCAGTGCCAAGACAGGTTCGGAGAGCTCCAGGTCCAGGTAGCGGGCCTTGGTGATCCCTACACCGTGCTCACCGGAGATAGTCCCGCCCATGCGGACGACTTCCCTGAAGAGCTCCTCCACGATGCGCTCGGTCTTGGCCCGTTCCGTCTTGCTCTCCGGATCCAGCATAATGTGAACGTGGAGATTGCCGTCCCCGGCATGGCCGAAGGCGGCGATGGGCAGGCCGTGGCGTGACGAAAGCGCCTCCAGGAATTCCGCCAGAAGCGCCATTCGGCTCCTCGGCACCACCACATCCTCGCTCACCTTGCCCGGGCGCAGCCTGAGTAGTGCCGGCGAGACGGCCCTCCTGGCCTCCCACAGCCGGTCCGCTTCCACCGGGTCTTCGGCTGAGCGAAAGTCCAATGCGCCTGCCTCCAGGCAGATTTCTCCCACCCGCCGGGCGTCTCGCTCCACTTGGCCCTGGTCGCCGTCCACCTCCACCAGCAGGAGAGCGGCCGCATCCGGGGAGGTGCGGAGGCCCATTTCCTCTTTTACGCAGTCCAGAGACACCTTGTCCATGAGCTCCATGGCGGTGGGCACCACCCGCGCCTTGGTGATCAGGGCCACGGTTCGGACCGCAGAGGCCACGTCTTTGAAAAATGCCGTCATGGTCCTCCTGACCATCGGAAGAGGGATCAGACGGACCGTGATCCTGGTCACCACCCCAAGGGTCCCCTCGGAGCCGACCATCAGGCGTGTAAGGTCGTAGCCCACTACCCCTTTGGCGGTCTCCACGCCCGTCTTGATGATCTCGCCGGTGGGCAGGACCACTTCCAGACCGAGGATGTAATCCCTGGTGACCCCATACTTTACCGCCCTCAGGCCCCCGGCGCACTCGGCTATGTTGCCCCCGATGGTGGAGATGTGGATGCTGGCCGGATCCGGCGGATAGAAAAGACCATAGGCCTCCACCGCCTCCTGGAGCCGGGCGGTTATGACGCCGGGCTCCACCCGGGCTATCATGTCCTCCGGCTCAATGGACAGGATCCTATCCATCCTGTCCATGGCCAAGACCAGCCCTCCCCTTACCGCCAAGGCCCCGCCGGTTTGACCGCTCCCCGCCCCCCTGGGTACGACCGGGAACCGCTCGTTGTTGGCAAGGGCCAGGATGCGGGCGATCTCGCCGGCGCCTGCCGGAAAGGCCACGGCATCCGGCATGAATCTTAGATTGGTGGCATCAGTGGCGTGAGCGGCCAACACCTCCGGGGAGGTGGAAAAATGCGCGCTACCGACTATTGCTTCAAGGGCGGACAGGGCCCCGCGGCTGATCATGACTCCACCGGGACCCTGCTTTTCATCGCGTGCTGGAGGGTCATCGAATCCATATACTTGAGGTCGCCCCCGACCGGGATCCCAAGGGATATGCGTGTCACCTTCACTCCTTTGCGACGGAGCAGGTCTGCGAGGTAGGAGGCGGTGGCCTCTCCTTCGGTGCTGGGGTTTGTGGCCAGTATAACCTCCTCGATTTGCTCCCTGTCGATGCGGTCCGAAAGCTCCTTTATCCGCAGGGACTCGGGGCCGATCCCGTCCAGAGGCGAGAGAACGCCTTGCAGGACGTGGTATCGTCCTTGAAACACGCCCGACTCCTCGATGGCCAGCTGGTCCCCCGGGCCTTCAACCACGCAGAGAACGCCCGTGGCTCTCCGCGGATCCCTGCACACAGAGCACGGGTCCTCATCCGTAAAGTTAAAGCAGGTGGAGCAAAAGCTGATCTTGTCCTTGACCTCCAGGAGGCTCCGCGAGAGCCCTTCGGCCAACTCCCTTTCACTTTTCATTATGTGAAGCGCCACCCGAGCCGCGGACTTCTGCCCGATTCCGGGAAGCCTGGTCAGTTGCTCTATGAGCCGCTCCAAAGGCGGTGGATATATTCCCATGAATTCAAACCCGCCTGCACCGCCGCATATCGGTGCAGAGTTCATCCTCTTTCATCCTCGAGGCCTTAGGTGGTCAGTCCCGGGATATTGGGGAGATTCATCCCGCTGGTCAGCTTTCCCATCTCCTCGTTCACCATTTCCTTGGCCCTGGTGAGTGCGTCGTTGACCGCGGCCTGGACGAGGTCCTGCAGCATTTCCACGTCCTCTGGATCAACCACCTCGCGCTCTATCTTGACCGATATGATCTCTTGTCTCCCGTTGGCCACCACAGTGACCATGCCTCCTCCTGACGTAGCCTCCACAGTCTTATCGCCCAACTCCTCCTGGAGCTTGGCCATCTTGGCTTGAAACTGCTGGGCCTGCTTCAGGATGTTGCCCATATTCCCCATCCCTTTCACGTTGTCTCCCTCCTTGTGTCCCCGCCGGAACCCGCACCCGGCGATGATTCCGTCGGTCCGGGAATCTCCTCCCGCACCTCCCCCTGAAATACCTGGAGCACCTCTTGAACCGGTGGGGGTAGATCCCGTGTTCTTTTCTTCTTTTCCTGTCTCCGCCCGCCCGCCTTGGGGGCCGACTCCCCCTGGGAAGGCCTTTTGGCCTCCCCTACCACCTTTACTGTTATCGGGCGGCCGAAGTATTCTTCGCAGTATTCATTCAGCTTTGCCAGCCGTTCCTGGTCGTCCAGGTATGATGACGCAAAATAACTGCCCCCTCGCTCTATCTTGAGATTTTCATGGTCGGACTCTACAAACCGCCATTCCCGGAGTACATTGGCCATGGCCCGGTTCTTGGCGGCCAACCGGGTCAAGAAAGCGTCCCATCCCTCGGCGCCTAAAGGCTGCCCTTCCCGCCCTTCAGAGCCGGGCGTCTCTGCATCGAACCCAGCCGTCACACCCCCGGCTTCAGCCTCCCCGCTCAAGAGCGCCTCGCGGGCCTCGTCCGCTCCCTGCGCCAGCCTGCGCTCCAGTGACGCCAGCTTCTCCATGATCTCTTCAAAGGCCAAGACCTCGCCAAGCCGGCAAAGCTTGACCAGCAGCGCCTCGATCACCACCCGGGGATTGGAGCTGAACCTCAAGTCCTCCTCCCGGCGTATCAAGACACTCATTACCTGCTGAAGCTTTTCCCGCCCCGCCTTCTCGGCCTGCCTCTTGAGCTCCTCCCGGTCGCTCTCGGTCATGTCCACAAGCGAGGGGTCGCTGGAAACCACACTCACCAGAAGGTCCCTGAAATGTCGCATAAGAATCCGGTGCAGCTCCTTAATGTCGTAGCCGTGGCTGTAGGCCCTTTCCACGGCCCGGATACAGGTCTCTGCGTCGCCGTCTATCAAGGCCTCGGCTATTTCAAAGACCAAGTCGCGGTCAATGATGCCCAGGATGTCGGTAATCTGATGATCGTCCACCTCGGTGCCGGCAAAAGAAACCACCTGATCGAGGAGGCTTTCCGCGTCCCGCATGCCCCCCTCGGCCTCCCGGGCTATCAACCCCAGGCCCTCCCTGGATATTTTGATTCCTTCACTCTCAGCAATCTTCTTCAGGTGCTCCGCGATCAAGGCCGGCGGAATGCGTTTGAAATCGAACCGCTGGCACCGGGACAGGATGGTTATGGGCACCTTATGGGGCTCGGTGGTGGCAAAGAAAAACTTAACATGCCCGGGCGGCTCCTCCAGCGTCTTCAACAAGGCATTGAAGGCCTCTTTTGTCAACATGTGGACTTCATCGATGATGTATATCCTATACCGGCTTGATGAGGGCATATAGCGTATGTTTTCGCGAAGGTCCCGTATCTCGTCTATGCCCCGGTTGGAAGCCCCGTCTATTTCCTGGACATCCACCGAAGTCCCCTCGGTTATCTCCAGGCAGGGGCGACAGCGGTTGCAAGGGACACCGGGCTCCCCGTCCGTGCAGTTGAGCGCCTTGGCAAGGATACGCGCCACCGAGGTCTTTCCCACCCCTCTCGCCCCGCTGAAAAGATAGGCGTGTGCAAGCCTCCCGCTCTTGACGGCGTTGGCCAGGGTGCGGGTAATATGCTCCTGCCCCACTACGTCCTCGAATACCTGCGGACGCCACTTCCTGGCTAGCACTTCGTACGTCATGGCCCGGGATTCCCTGGTGCATTAATGATGAAAAGAGGCGTGTCTCCTGACCGGTGCAGTGCCCCTCGGAAATGAAATGGCGGAGAGAGAGGGATTCGAACCCTCGGTACCGCGTCTAAGCGGTACACGCGATTTCCAATCGCGCTCCTTCGGCCAGCTCGGACATCTCTCCGCGACCATAGACTTTCCAATAAAGTAATCACAGCCGTGTAAGCCGGTCAACCAGAAATTCGGGGGTGTCTGTTTCCCGCCGGGATCGCGGCCGACCCTAACCGGGCAAGCGGCCGGCGGTGACGTCCACCGGCATGCCGTCCCTGCGTTTCAAGGCCTCCTGAAACGCCTCGATGTCGACCTGATGCGCAACCCCCGAGCGGCTGAGCCGCTCGAAACCATACTGTTCAAAGTCATCCAAATAGCCGTAGACGTCGGAGTGGACCTCTGCATAGACCCTTCCCTCCAGGCGGCCTATCTTCACCGGCTCATATATGACGGAAACTTGCGTGCCTGTAGAGACCATGTGGTAGAGCGCCCTAATGTCTTCAGGGTAGAGCCTTATGCATCCCCTGGTCACCAGGCGCCCGATTGACCAAACAAAATCAGTGCCATGGAGCCCGTAGTGGGTGCCTTCCAGGCCCAGCCAGTAATCGCCCAGCGGGTTTTCAGGACCCGGGGGTACGGCTCGGTTGCCGTACTTCGACCTCAGGGAAGGAGGTATCTGCCA
>JBKHIW010000069.1:0-8186 GCA_046538465.1 Desulfobacteraceae bacterium
CCACCGATATCTGCTTCAACTATGGGGTCCGCCTGAAGAGCCGGGAACTCGATATTGACCCGCTGCTGGATGACGAGCACAAGGTTTCGGACATCCTGCCCGAGGACAGCCGCTTCGGCACATACAGGTTCACTGTAGAGGCCTCAAAGGGGGAGAAGCGCCTGGGCCTTGTGAGATTCCAGGTCCAACCCAGCGTCAGCGATTGGCTGGAGAGGGCGGATCGCATAATCGACGCTCAAAGGCGACTGGAGTTTCTGGAAAAGGCGCTCGACGCCCACCCCGAGGACCAAAAGCTCAAAGAAAGAACGGTCCGTGAGCTCATGTCCGCGGAAAAGTGGGAAAGGGCGGCCCTTCTGTTGGAGAAAACAGCCGAGGACGAGGCGGACGAGGCCGTGCTCGAGGACTTATTAGTGGTCTACCGGGCCATGGGAGACCCCGGGGGGGTGATCTCGGTCCTCAGAAGACTAGTACAGATGCGGCCGCAAGATCCTGAAACACGATACGCCCTGGCCCAAGAGCTGGAGGAGACGGGCGACCTGGAAGAGGCGGTTGTGGAATACGAGGGACTCCTGCCTCTCCTGGAAAGCGAGGCCGACCGGGCGGAGGTCTTAAAGACGCTGGGGTATCTATATGCGCGACTGGAAAGAGAGAAAAAGGCCATAGACCGCTACACCAAGGCCCTGGAGTTCGATACCAAGGACGTAAACCTATACTACAACCTTGCCGGCCTCCATGACCGGGCCGGCGACAGGGACGAGGCCGACCAATATCTGGCAAAGGCCGTGGAGATGGAGGAGGGAGACGTAAAGAGCAGGATCCGGCTCGCGGAAAGGGCCGTTGAAAAGAAACGCTGGGCCGATGCAGAGCAGCACCTGGAAGGGGTCTTAAAAAGAGAGCCCTCCAACCTGGAGGCGCTGCTGCTCCTGGTCAAAGTTGCCGAGGAGCAGGACGACAGGAAGCGTCTAAAGGGGCTTTACACACGGATACTCGAGCTCGCCCCGGATAATCACACCGTGCTCTACAACCTGGCGGTCCTGGAATACGAAGCAGGCGACTTCAAAAGATGCCTGGAGCACCTGGAGAGATACCTGGAGGCCAGATCCGAGGACCATGATGCCCGGCGCCTCCTGTTCGAGGCCCAGGCGGAGGCGGGAGAGGAAAAGGCCGCATACCGGACCGCACTCCGTCTCCTGGAGAGCGAACCGGGGGAGGTCTCCTATTATCACTATATATTCGATCACTTAAAAGACCGCGGTCGCTATGACGAAATTATCGGGCTTATAAAAAAAGGGCTGGAAGAGAATCCAAACCACCATGCTCTCCAGGACTACCTGATAGCAGCCTATCTGGAAGCCGAAAGACCCGAAGAGGCCATGGAAGCCATGAGCCGGGCCCTGGAAACCAGGCCGGAAGATGCGGATCTTATGCTGGATCTCGGCAGGCTGGCCGAGCGGCTGGGAGAACTGGAGCGCGCCGAAGAGCTCTATCGCAGGCTTTTAGATCTGGACCCCGACCACCAAGAGGCCCGCCGGGGCCTGATCGGCGTTCTCATGGAGGCCGCGGCCGAGGCCGAGGCCTCGGGCGATGCCGATCGGGCGCTGGAGATCTATCAGGAGGTCCTGGATATAAACCCTGAGAACCAGGTAGCCGAAGAGGCCTACCTGGAACTCAGAATGGAGATGCTGACCCGTTGATCAGCTCAGTTTTTCCTTTACTGCCTCCACCACGTTGAACAGGTCGTCCACCACTCCGTAGTCCGCCACCCGGAATATGGGTGCCTTAGCGTCCTTGTTGACCGCTATCACGGTCCCTGCCCCGCTGATTCCGGCTACGTGCTGGAAGGCCCCACTGATACCCAGTGCCAGATAGACCTTGGGTTTCACCGATTTTCCCGAGGTCCCCACCTGATGGTATTTAGGCAGCCAGTTCTTGTCCACCACCGGTCTCGAGCAGGCAAGCATTCCGCCCATCTTTTCGGCAAGCTCCTTTACCACCTCGATATTCTCCTGCTCACCGACGCCGCGACCCACTGAGACCAACAGCTCCGCCTGGGTGATGTCCACCTCTCCGGCCCCCACATCCTCAAATGCGACAAAGCGGCGCCTGGACTCAGGCAGCTCGGCCGGGAGGCCGGCTTCCACCACCTCGCCCTTTCTGGCTTCTTCGGGCTTTTCCGGCGGAAATGCGCTCGCCCTCACCGCGATCAAGTATGTCCCCGACTCCTTCATGCTCACCTTGGAGTAGATCTTGCCGGTGTAAATCTGACGGACCACCTTGGGCCTCTCATTCTCCACCAGGATGTCCACGCAATCCGTGGCCAGCGGACAGCCGGTCTTCATGGATATGGCCGGGGCCAGGTCCATACCCCAGGGGGAGTGCGGCATCATCACCAGAAAGGGCTTGTGCTCCTGAATCAGCCCGAGCAGGACTTCTTTGTAAAGGTCTACATCAAAGGCCTCCAGCCGTTCGTCCGCCGCCACCAAAACTTTGTCGGCCCTGTCCGCAAAGCCATCGGCCAGGGCCTTGGCGTCTTTGCCCCCCAGCACCACTGCGGTCAATTGGTGGGAGTGGTTCCTGCAGAGCTCGTCCGCCTTCCACAGCATCTCATAGCTGATATCCCGAATCTCCCCTTGCCTGTGTTCGACCAGTACGAATATCTCGCCCATTATATGCTCACCCCCTTCTCCTTGATGATCCGCAGGATGGCCTCCGCCACTGTGCCCGCATCGCCTTCGATCATCTCCGCACCCTCGGTCTCGGGCGGAAAGTAATACTCCTCCACCTCGGTCATAGGCTCAAGATCCGCATCGGAAAGCCCCAGATCAGAGATCTCGATCACACTGAGCTCCTTTTTGGCCGCCTTCCTGATGCCCATGATGGAGACGTATCTCGGCTCGTTGATCCCTGTCTGTATGCTCACCACCGCCGGGAGGTCGACCTCTGAGACCTCCTCGAGCCCGCCTTCCAGCTCGATCCTGATCTTGGCCTTGTTTTCGGCCGGCTCCAAGCCGGTCACCACGGTGGCATGGGCGAGGCCCAGCTCCTCGGCCAGCAACACCCCCACCATGCCGTGGTTGTGGTCATCTGACTGGACTCCGGTCAGCACCAGGTCATAGTCTATATCCTTCAGCACTCGGGCCAAGACCCGTGATTTTACAAAGCTATCCATGGGACTTTCCCCAGGCTCCACCCGGACCGCCTTATCCGCGCCCATGGCCAAACACCGCCTGAGGACCTCTTCGTCATCCTCTCCACCGATGGTCACCGCGATCACAGTCCCTCCAAGCTTCTCCTTCAACCGGATGGCCTCCTCCACGGCGTAGTTGTCCCATTCATTAAGCACATAGGCCAGCATGTCCTTTTTTACGTCCTTCTTGGAGGCGTCTATCTCCAGATCCACCTCTTGGGTCATGGGGACCCGCTTGACGCATACTACTATGTTCATCTCTTCCACCTCCTCATGTGAATGAATTCTCATTCAGTAAACCCTACCACAACGGCCGGTGCCGCTGTCAAGCCGAATGGCCGCTGTTCCTCCGCATCAGCGCGGCCCCCGCCATCCCCGGCAGCTTCATTTATCTTCTCAAGCAGCCGGCTGTCGTTGCCTGCGTGCTCCCGTGCCTTGCCGAAATGGAAACGCGCCTTGGAAGGCTCTCCTGTCTTCTTGAAATACAGGCCGAAGTTGTAATGCGCCCAACCCAAACGATCCAGTCTGCCGTAGCACACCCCCAGGCTATGATAGACCTGGTCTCTGACCGGCTCGTTCGAGGCGATCCTCTCCAGCAAGCGGAGGGCCTCGCGGTACCTTCCCAGAGATTGGTAAGACTCGGCCAACAGGTACATGATATCAAGGTCGTTTCTTTTCCTGGTAAGCGCCTTTTCCAGCAGGCGCACCGCATCCTCGTTCCTCCCGCACATCCTGTAGGCCTCCGCCAAGGCGGCTATAATCGGCTGGATTCCGGGAACGAGCTCGTGGGCCTTTTCCAAGTGCCTCACTCCACTCTGAAAATCAGATTCGGCGTTCGCCACGATACCCAGGCCGAGGTGGGCCATGGCCGAGTCCTCGTCTTTCTCCAGCATACGCTGGAATCGCCGCTTGGCCGAATCGGCATGCGAATACTTGGCCCTGATCAGGGTCTGAAAGACAGGAAAGTCCTCGCTCAGCCTCTCCTCCTCCGGCACCTCGAGGCCGGTCTCCAGGCGGCTTACCAGGCCCTCGATGTTGGCCATCCTCTCCGGCCCCAGGGGATGGGTCCTTAAATAGGCCGGGACCTTATCCGTGCCGTAGACCTCTTCCTTTTGCATCTTGTTGAGAACCGAGAGCATGGCCGAAGGTTCGAACCCCGATGCCGTCATGTACGTAAACCCCATCTGGTCGGCTTGCCGCTCATCGGCCCTGCTGAAGGCGAGCTGGGCCTGGGTACCCGCGGCCACCGAGCCTGCCGCCAGGGCCCCGGCCGCTTTGCCCCCTATCAGAATCCCCGCCAGTATGCCCGCAGCCGTAGCAAGGCCGATCTTCTTTCCCTGCTCAATACGCTCGGCCACGTGCCTGGCGGTGATGTGGGCCATCTCGTGGGTAGCCACCGCCGCCAGCTCATCCAAGTTGTCCAGCCGATCCACCAGCCCTGTGAAAAAAAAGATATGCCCCCCGGGCGCGGCAAAGGCGTTCATATCAGCGCCCTCGATCAGGTAGAATCGAAACGGGAAAGGCTGCGTATCAACACCGGAGGAGAGGTGATCCTCGAGGTCTTCCAGGTAGTTGACCAGATAAGGGTCGTCAACCAGTTCAAAGCGTTTCTGCACCTCCTCCAGGAACTCCCGCCCAAGTTCTTCCTCTTCTTCTATACTCAGGGCCGCAGCTCCCGCTGGAAGGGCCAGGGAAAGACAAAGGAGCAAAACCAATCCAAAAAACCAGGAGCCGGCGGCCCGGCTCCTAGCCTTCATGTTCAAACGAAGGCTCGTCATCTTGGACCTCAATCCTGGGCGCCTCCACCCAGAGACCTTCCAGGTCGTAAAACTCCCTGACGGGTTGATAGAAGACATGAATGACCACGTCCCCGAAATCCATCAGCACCCACCGCCCTTCTTCTTCTCCTTCCACTCCCAGGGGCTTTAGACCTGCCTCGCGCATCTTCCGGCTCAGATGCCCGGCTATGGCCTGGACCTGTCGAGTGGAGCCTCCCGAGGTCACCAGAAAGTAGTCGGTCAACGAGGTCAACTCCTCCACCTCGAAGAGCAGTGGATCCAAAGCCTTTCTCTCCTTTACCAGCCTGAGGCAAAGGATCGCTTTTTCAAGGCTCTTCATTTTGTCGATACAACCCCTCTTGATTAATATAGTCATGGACCCGGTCCGGCACAAGGTACCGAAT
This sequence comes from Desulfobacteraceae bacterium, assembly GCA_046538465.1. Lineage (GTDB taxonomy): Bacteria > Desulfobacterota > DSM-4660 > Desulfatiglandales > HGW-15 > CAZYJR01. The sequence continues at coordinate 5,370 of JBKHIW010000069.1, forward strand.
GGAGCGCCCCGCCGCCGCGGCCTGCCTTATCCTGGTGGACGATATGTCCATATAGGTGGCCTCTTTTTCCATGACCCTGCACCCTGATGACGGCATCCGGTACTCTCCGTCTCCGATTCGCTCCACCCTCCGGTCCAGGTCCTCCAGGGCCTTCTCCAGGTCCTCAGCCCTCACACTCGGCCGACGGACCAGGATAAAGTGCGCGTACTCGAAGAGCCGGGGGTAATCCTTCCACGTGCGTATCTCCATGAAGGCGTCCGTCCCGGCAATGAAATGAAGCTCCAGGTCTTCAGGGTACATGTGGTGGAGCTCCTTCAACGTCTCTACGGTATAGGAGACCCCTCCCCTCTTCCCTTCCAGATCCGAGACACCCAGCCTTGGGGCGCCTCTCAAGGCCAGTCTGATCATCTCCATGCGGTGTCGAAAAGGCGTGACTCTATGGCCTTCCTTATGGGGGGGCCTGGCCGCGGGAATCAGCCATACCTGATCCAATCCGGCGTCTTCCGCCACCTCCACAGCAATCCGCAGATGCCCCAGGTGCACCGGATCGAATGTTCCTCCCAAAACACCCAGCTTCAACCGGCCCTCCCGACTCCAGCCTTACTTGGTCAACCGGCACACGCCGTCTTCCTCTTCCATCTCGCTTGTCACCACCAAATTGTCGCGGTGAATGATCTCCTCGTCGTGTTTGAACCCCAAGACCTCCTCTATCCTCTCGGATCGAAGGCCCATTATATTCCTGATGTCCCCGGAGTGGTAATTCACCATGCCCACTGCCAGCTCGTGACCGGCACGGTCCAGGATCGACACCTTGTCCCCCAGGCTGAACCGTCCCCTCACCTCAACGATCCCGGAAGGCAGGAGGCTTTTCCCGTTCTCGGTCACCGCCCGCGCCGCGCCCTCGTCCACCACCAGGGACCCGCGCGGCGCCTTGGTGAAGGCTATCCAATGCTTTCTGCTCCTCAAAGGGACATCATGGGGTAAAAAGAGCGTGCCTTCTTCCTCGCCTTTGAGGATCCTGACCAGCACTCCGGGCTCGCGTCCGCCGGCGATCACCGTGGGCACGCCCCCAAGGGCGACTTTCTCCGCCGCCCGGATCTTGCTCGCCATGCCGCCGGTGCCCAAAAACCCTGGTATGGACCCAGCGTACTTGACTATATCCCGGCTTACCTTGTCCACTACCTTGATCAGCCGAGCGTCCCCGTGAACCCTTGGATCCTTGTCATAGAGCCCTGATATATCGGTCAGGTTTACGAGCAGATGAGCCTCGGTGAGATTGGTCACCATGGCGCTCAGGTTATCGTTGTCCCCGAATTTTATCTCTTCAACCACCACGGTGTCGTTCTCGTTTATCACCGGAACTACGCCCCATCCGAGGAGGGTAAAGATGGTATTCCTGGCGTTGAGGTAACGACGCCTGTGGGTCAAGTCGTCCCTGGTCAGGAGTATCTGCCCCACCGTTCTTCCGCGCCTGCTAAAGACCTGTTCCCAGGCCTGCATCAGGCTGCTCTGCCCCACTGCGGCCATCGCCTGCTGCTGGGAGACCGACTCCGGCCGCCTGCTGAAGCCCACCTTTCTCAGTCCCGCGGCAATGGCCCCGGAGGAGACCAGGATCACCTCACATCCCCGCCGGCCCAGGGCGCACATGTCCTCTGCCAGGTGATCCATCACCTCGTGATTTAGACCGTTATCAGCGGTCAGGACGCCGCTTCCCACCTTCACCACCAGCCGTCTGACCCCGCTCAGCACAGCCTTCCGGGATGGCGACTCGTCAGACCCCGCACTGCTTGTTCTCATCTTTCCTCCGCCCGGCTCCGGGCCTTTTCATGTAGGGCCCTCAGCACCTGGTCCAGCCCCTCGCCGGTAAGCGCCGAGACCAAAAAAACCCTGAACCCTTTCCCTTCGAGGATCGTCCTCAGCTCCTCCGGGTCCCTGTGCCTGCCCTCCTCCCAGGCGTCCATCTTATTGAGAAGCACCAGACGCTCCTTCTCCAGGAGACCTGGATCATATCCTGACAGTTCTTCCTCTATGGCGGCGAAGTCCTCCAAGGGCCCGCGCCCCTCGGACGGCTCGGTCATGTCCACCAGGTGAAGCAGCAGGGCGGTCCTTTCGATATGCTTGAGGAACCTATGCCCCAGGCCTTTTCCCTCCTTCGCACCCTCGATCAGGCCCGGGATGTCGGCCACAGTCAGATACTCGCCGTCATCGAAAGATATCGCCCCCAGGTTAGGGGTCAAGGTGGTAAATGGATATTCCGCTATGCGCGGCTCTGCAGTTGTGAGGCGGGATAACAAAGTGGATTTGCCGGCATTGGGCAGCCCGATCAGCCCTACCTGGGCCAAGTGCTTGAGAATTAGCCTGATCTTCCTTTCCCTACCGGGCAGTCCCGGCTGCGCGTGTCTGGGCGCCCTGTTGGTCGGAGTCGCGAAACGTCGGTTGCCCTTTCCGCCCCTGCCCCCGGCGGCCACCAGGGCTTCCTGGCCTATTCGTACCAAGTCCCCCAGGATCTCTCCGGTCTCTTCGTCTTTCACCACGGTCCCGGGCGGGACCTCGATTACCACGTCCCGGCCGTTTCTGCCGCTCTTTCCGCCCCCTCCGCCGGACCTTCCATCCTCGGCCCGAAACCGCCTCCTGGAGCTGAGTTCGGCGAGGGATTGCCGGCCCGCAACGGCCCTGACATACACATCCCCGCCTTTTCCTCCGTCACCGCCGTCCGGGCCTCCCTTGGGGACAAAGCGCTCCCTCCGGAAGCTTACGCAGCCCCCGCCCCCGTTTCCGGAGCGGATAGAAACAACCGCTTCATCCAGGAATCTCATA
>JBKHIW010000070.1:0-8164 GCA_046538465.1 Desulfobacteraceae bacterium
TCAGCAAACGGAGGAGGTCCCAAAAAGCAAAGGACTTCAGCCCGCGGGCGAATTCCAGGAACTCGATGCATTCGCCGTCTCCCTTCTCCGCCCCGGCCGCCGCTTCGTCCAGCTCAACCTCTTTCCCGAAGCGGCTGCGCACGGAAAGAAGCGTCTTAAACATCCTGGTAGCAGCACCCGATGCCGGAACGAACTTCATCGCCCTTCCATTCCTCTCCGCCCGTTCATACTGCCTCGCCAGGTGCTCCACCTCGTCCCGGCCCAGGACCGCGATCCCATCGCCCGGGGTGCAGGGCCGGTCCAGGCGGGCGAATGGGAACCCCTCTTGAAAGGTCCGGATCTGCTCCTCTACATCCTCCGGTGCCATCCCCATCCGGCGGATCTGCTCCAAGTCCTTTTCACCAAAAAGTGTACCCGGCATAGCACAACCTCCTACGGGTCTGATCCTGCCCGAGGATATGGTAAACCGCCCGCCCTGTCAATCGCCTGCCCTTGCCAGGTCCCCGATCCAGCCTACATTTACGGTCACCGCGCCGAAGTCCTCCTCCACCCTGCCCTTGATCAAATAAGCGCGGCCGTACTCCAGGATGGATCTGAAGCGCCTGTACTCCCGGGGAAAGAAGACCGCCTCATAGAGGGCCGTTCTATCCTCGAAGGACATGAAGATCATGGGGTCTCCCTCCTGGGTCTTGACGGTCTTGGAAGTGACCGGCCATCCGGCCAAGGTCACCCATGAGCCGATGCGGGAGGGAAGCTCCTCGGCCGACAGGGGGCGGATCTTCTCCAGGGTCCGCTCATAGAGCTCGAGGGGGTGTATGGAGAGGTGGAGCCCCAGGGCCTCATGCTCCATGGCGGCCAGGTCTTCTTTGGAAAGGGGCTTGGGCCCTATAACGTCTTTTGCGCCCCGGTCTGCAAACAGGCGGCCTTGCACCGGGTCGTTCTCGGTTTGGAAAAAGCCCAGGGCCCTGAATAGGAGGCCCGGGCGGCCGCCCCGCCCCGCCAGGGAGTCCAGGCACCCGGCCCGTATCAGGGTCCGGACGTCCTGAAACTGCAAGTGGGGCCTCATCCGGTCCAGGAAGGAGCCGAACGAGTTGAAGGGCCCGCTGCGGGACCTTTCGTGGACCAGGGCCTCGCGGGCCTCCAGACGCAGGTCCCTTACCTGCATCAGCCCCACCCGCACGGTCCTTCCCTTCCCCGTATAGGCGATCCCGCTCAGATTGACGTCGGGGGGTAGGACCTCCAGGCCCATGCGCCTTGCCTCTGACAAGTATCCGAAAGTGAAGTAATAACCTCCCCCGTTGGATATGACCGAGGCCATGAACTCCGCTGGGTAGTGGGCCCGAAGCCAGGCGGACTTGTAGGCCACCATGGTGTAGCTTGCCGAGTGGGGCTTGCAGAAGCTGTAGCCGTCAAAGCCCATCATCATATCCCATGTCTCCCGGGCCGCCCTGGGATCCACACCCCGCAGCCGGGCGCCCTCGAGAAAGCGGGCGTGGAAGTGCCTGAGCTTCTTTTCCCGGTCTTTCTTGCTCACCACCTTTCTCAGGGTGTCCGCCTCGGCCGGGGAGAAGCCCGCCACGGCCACAGCAGCCCGGCTGAGCTGTTCCTGGAAGACCATGACGCCCAGGGTCTCGGCCAGGACCGGCCGGAGCAAGGGGTGCGGCGGCTCCCAGGGGGCCCCGTGGAGCCTGGAGACCCACTCTCTGATGCTCCGGTTGGATGCCGGGCGGATGATAGAGGTCACCACCACGTTCATCTGGAAGTGGTCCATGCGAAGGTAGTCCTCCAGGGACAGGCCGTGAGCCGCCTTTGCAAGGACCTGGCGGGTGGCCGGGCTTTCAAAATAAAAGACCCCCATGGTCTGGGCCCGGTAAAATACAGCGGCGGTCTCCGGGTCGTCCACCGGATCCCACGCCGCGTAGTCGATGCGGCGGCCGTGGTTCCGTTCCACCATGGACAGACAGTCGCGAATGACAGCCAGGCTCCGGTTCCCCAGGAGGTCGATCTTGACCAGGCCGGACTCCTCCACCGCGTCCTTTTCCCACTGGAGCACCTGCAACCCCCCTGCAGATACCTCCACCGGGCAGTAGCGGCGGATCTCGTCCGGCACGATCACCACCCCCCCGCAGTGGACCGAGAGGTGGTTCAGGTGCCGGTTCAATCGAACCGCCGCCTCACGGATCAGGTCCCACGGCCGGCCCCCGGGAATGGAGGCTGAGCGGGCTCGGGAGGCCCGGGTGATCTCCTCATCCGTCAGCCCGAACACCTTGGCCACCTCGCGCAGCGCCGACCTGGGACCGTAGGTGTTGTGATTGGCCACCATGGCCGCCCGCCCGTGGCCGTAGCGGGAAAACACATAGTCAAGGACCCGGTGGCGCTCGTCCCAGGCAAAGTCAACATCGATATCCGGGGGGTCCGCCCGATCCGGATTCAGGAACCGCTCAAAGAACAGATCGTGCCGGATGGGGTCCACGTGGGTGATCCCCAGGGCGTAGGCCACGATGGAGGCAGCGGCACTCCCCCTGCCGCAGGAGCGGAGGCCCCGGCGGGTGATGTCGGCCACCACCAGGAAGTAATGGGAAAACCCCTTGTCCCGGATTATCCGCATCTCGTGCTCCAGCCGCTCCCGCACCTCGGGGGTGATTCGGCCGTACCTCTTCCGGCACCCCTCGACCGCGGCCCGGCGGAGACGCTCGTATGCCTCCTGATCGGAGATCCGCTCAAATCTGGGGAAGACCACCCGATCGAAGGACCACCTGGTGCGGCACCTCGAGGCCACCTCCAGGGTGTTCCGGACGGCGTGCGGTGCATGGGGGAATTGCTGGATCATCTCCCCGGGGGAGCAGAGGAAGCCCCCCTCGTGCACCGTATCGGCCGGGGTCAGGCGGGAGAGTTTGGTGTTTAGGGCCACGGCCCGGAGTATGCGGTGCAGGGGAAAGTCCTTCTTGGAGAGAAGGCAGACCCGGTTTGTTGCCACGGGAGGGATCCCGGTCTCCCTGGAAAGGGCCAGGGCCCTGGACATGCCGTAGCCCGGGGATATCTCCACGAACAGATCCTCGGCCCCGTCCCGGCGGAGCGCCTTTAGCAGAGGGGCGTCGTCCGAGAGCACCACCAGGCCGCGGCGTCTCTCCCTCAGGGCGGGCGGGAGCTCGAATCCCGGGTCGCAGTGAATTCGGGATATCAGGCGGCAGAGGTCGGCATACCCTGTCTCGTCGCGCACCAGGCACACCGCACGGTGCCGGCCGGATACAAGCTCGCTTCCTATAACCGGACTTATCCCCGCCTCTCCGACCGCCTCCATAAAGGGGATCAAACCGTAAAGCCCGTTGGTGTCGGTGAGTGCGAGTGTATCCATCCCCTTTTCCCTCGCCCCGCGGCAGAGCTCTTCCACGCCCGGAATGCCCCACCCCCGGGAGTAGTGGGAGTGGACGTGGAGGTGGACGAACGCACCGCCGTCCCATGAGTCCTCTATCATGCCGCCCGTCCTTGAAGAGAAAGAATCAAGTCACGCCGTAACCTATGGCCCCGCCGCCGTGCCGGGTCCTGATACGGTCCAGGGCCCGGGTGAGGACGGCCCCGGCCTCTCCCGGCGAGGGCTCCCTGGAAAAAAGAGACAGCTGCCGCCCGCAGGCCGGGGTGAGGCGGCCGAACTCCACCCTTATCAGGCCCACCCTTACCCGGCGGGTGCACGCCGAGTGAAACGCCCGGCACAAGGGAGGGAAGAGATCCGCCTCCCAGGCCGTCTCCCCGCTAAAAGAGACACGGCGCGAGACCTCCCGCCCGTCGGCATAGCGAAGGAGGAGCCTCCCGGAAAGAGGCGCCTCTCCCCTCTCCCTCAGCCCGCGGCAGCAGGCCTCCACCAGGCGGTAAAGGGCTCGCAGGAGCCGGTGGTCGTCGTTTTCCCCCTCCGGAAACGACTGCTCCTCTCTCAGGACCGGGGTCTTGCAGGGAGGGTACACGGGCGTGGGATCGATCCCCCGGGCCAGCCGGTGGATCACAAGGGCCCTCCGGCCGAAAAGGGGCTTGAGCGCGACCGGGTCCAGAGAGGCGAGCTCTCCGACCACGCCCACGCCCAGCTCCCGAAGAAGCGCCAAGCTCCGGGCCGGCCCCAGCCCGGGAAGGTAATCCACCCTCAGCGGGGCGAGAAAGGCCTCCTCACATCCGGGGTCCACATCCAGGACCCCGCCGCCCAAGTAGACCCTGGAGGCGATGCCCGAGACCAGCTTGTTAACGGCCACCCCGGCGGTCCCGCTCAGGCTGAGCCGCTCCAGCACCTCCAGGCGCGCCCGCTCGGCCGTGTCCTTGGCCCGCCCCCACAACCTGGAAGTACCTGTTACGTCCATATAGATGTGCCCGGGCCGGAGAGGCTCCCAGATGGGTGTGTAGCGGGCCGTCACCTCGGCCAGGAGCCGGGAGGCCTTTTCAATGCGGACCGGATCCGGGTGAATGACCACCAGGCCCGGGCAGGTCTGTTTGGCCCGGACCAGAGGCATACCCTTGCCTACGCCCTCATCCTTGGCCTCGGCCGAGGCGCAAAGCACAGAGGCCCGGCTCCCGGAACCGTTCGCCGCCGCCACCGGGCGGCCCCGCAGCCGGGCCTGGGACGCCCGCTCCACTGCAATGGGGAAGGCGGGCACATGGAGGTGTATGATGTGGCGTTCCATGCCAAGTCCGGGGTTGACGGTCTCGCAAAAACCCGCTCAGCCGCCGCTGGGAACGTTGTAACCCCTTGAAACTACGAGGGCAGATAACCAGGCCAAGGCTTTTTGCAACTCCGTCAGGCTTCACTTGTAATGCCTTATCACCCCTACCACCTTTCCTTCTATGCGCAGGTCCCCCTCCCGCACTATGATCGATGCCATTCCCTGGTGTGCGGGCCTCAGCTCCACATATCCGGGTCCTTGATAGTACTTCTTCACCGTGGCCTCGTTTTCCAGGAGCGCCACCACGGTATCGCCGTTCTCAACCGTAGGCTGCCTCCTGACCACCACGTAGTCCCCGTCCAGGATCCCCTCATCCCGCATGGAGTCCCCGGCGACCAGCAGCACAAAGTGCTCGCCCCCGGAGGTCATGGAGGGCGGGACCTCGATTACGTCCTTTTCCTCCACCGCCTCGATCGGCTTTCCGGCCGCTACCCTGCCCAGCAGGGGCGCCTCGAAGCTCCTGGACTCCAACGGCCGGATAACCCGCATGCCCCTTTTCCGGTTCTTCTCCGGCAGCCGCACATAGCCCTTCTTCTCCAGGTGCTTGAGGTAGGTGGTCACCGTGTTGTAGGAGCGGAAGCCGAAGTGCCCGCGGATCTCCTCAAAACTCGGCGGCCGCCCCCACTCCTCCTGATAGCGGGACAAATAGGCCAGAAAGGCCTTTTGCTTGTCGGTCAGCTTCATCGCGCCTCCCCTCTCGTTTTCAACGCCCTCACACGATTTATATTTACTGTAAGAATAACTGTAAGTCAATAGGATTTTGAAGCAACAATGATTCAGGAAGGGTGTCCCGAGCTGACGGTGGGGAGGATGACCCCGCCGGATGGGATGATGTGGACGGACGGCCGGGGGTGGACGGCTTCGGCCAGTTCAAAGGCCTCGGCCAGATCCTTGGCATAGGCAAAGCCCATCTTTTCTCCCTGGTCTCCGGGGATGTCATCGGAGACCAAAATCGTACGGAATCGGTGCTGCACGGCCAATGTCATGGCCAGCGCCATATTGAAATCAACCGCGCCTCCTTCCATGATCAGGCGGTTTTTCTGGAAATGATCCAGGACCGCCCCTAAGAGGTCGCGGCCGTAATCCCGGTGAAACCTCGCAAAGCTCTCCACAAAGGGTTCTGGAAACCCGCCTTCAAGATCGGCGCACAGGATGATGCAGCCCCCTTCCCGGGTCGTCATGGCGGCCGGGGCCAGGGGCTTGACGATCTGCGGCCCTTCTGAATAGGGAAAAGACGTGATCAACGTCAAATCGGCCTTTCCCCGGAATTCCTGTGAGAGGATCCTCCTGCTGATAGAGATCCCGGATAGATGCGCCTCGACCGGATCGCCGCATACCACGTCGTAGGCCTCGTCCTTTTGGTCCAAGACGGTATTGACGATAAAATCGAGGCCGTCCCGCCGGGCCATGTCAGAAACCTGCTCATAGAAGGGATTCCCCTGGATCCGTCCGAGTCCGGCCCCCTGCTCAAAGGTGTAGCGAAAGTGATGCTCCAGAATGGAGTCAAAGTCGGCCGCACCTGGGAAGAGGATCTTTCCGCCCCCGCCGAAGCCGTTCATGGGATGGGGGAATATTGAGCCTATCCCGATCCTGAATCGGGCCTCGTGCACAAAGCGATTGATCTTGACCTCGGCCCCGGTAGGGAGGTATGCCACAGGCACCAGATCCGGTGAATGACAATCGTGGTTGACAAATCGATAGCGCGATAGGAGATCGGCCCCGAAGCAGCCCTCGAGCTCCTCTTGGGTCAATCCACGATGGGTGCCCAAGGAGATCACATTGACAATATCAGCGTCAGATATGCCCGCCTTTTCCAGTTCTTCCAAGACCGCCCGCAGGATGAGAGCCTTGGGCGAGGAACGGGTCAGATCCTCGACCAGGATCGCGACGCTATCCGACGGGGAAAGGCACTCCCGCAACGGCGGACGCCCTACTGGATGTTCCAGGGACTTTTGCACCAGGCCGGGGATGTCTTGGGCCGGGGTTGAGTCCTTGGGGTGGGCGAAGGTAAGCAGATCCCACTCATCGGGAAGGTCGAAAAAGACCTTGTGTCCTTTCTTGATCAAAAAGGCGCTCTGCATGATTCCTCAGACCTTCGAAGATAAGGATCAGACCAGCAGGTATTTCTTTCTGACCTCCTCATTCTCTCTCAACTCTTGGACGGTGCTGTGATAACGAATCACGCCGTTATCTATAAGATAGCCCCGATCGCTCAGATTCAGCGCAACCTTTTGATTTTGTTCGGCCAGGAGTACGGTGAGGCCCGTTTCCTTCAACCTCAAGAGCTGCTCCTCCAGGACGCGCACCAGCACAGGGGCAAGACCCTCAGTGGGCTCGTCCAGGAGAAGCAGCTCCGGATTTCCCATCAAGGCCCTGGCAACAGCCAGCATCTTTTGCTCGCCTCCGCTGAGTACGCCGCCCTTGCGGTTTCGGATACGTTCGAGTGCGGGGAAAAAATTATACACCCTTTCCTTGTCCCACCCCCGGCCTTCAACATACCCCTTTTCCGCAATCTCCAGGTTTTCCTCTACGGTCAGGTCGGCGAAAATCCTTCGATCATCAGGATCGTAGCCCATTCCCTTGCGGGCAAGTATGTAGGGCTTTTCGCCCGCCACCTCCTCGCCCTTGAACAAGATGCTCCCCTTCCTAGGCGGCACGATCCCCATAATGGTCTTGATGGTCGTACTCTTCCCCGCTCCGTTTCGTCCCAAAAGACACACTACTTCTCCTGCATCAACGTTCAGGGAGACATCAAAGAGGATGTGACTCAGGCCGTAAAAGGTATGGATTCCTCGTACCTCAAGCATCAGTCCCCTCCCATATACGCCTGCTGTACCTGTTCATTTTCCCTGACCTCATCCGGCGTTCCTTCGATTATCGTCATTCCCTGCTGCATGACCATAATACGATCGGCCATGGAAAACACGATGTCTATATCGTGTTCGCAAAACAGGAGGGTCAGCCCTTGTTCAACACCCAGGCGCCTCACAAGCTCCATGGTTGTGGTAGTCTCTTCCGCGGACATGCCGGCTGTGGGCTCATCCAAGATGAGGAACTCCGGTTCATTGCCCAAGGCGATGGCGATCTCCAGCACCTTCTGATCTCCCTGAGAGAGCGATCCCGCCACCTTGTGCAGCTTGTTCAACAAACCGACGTTTTCAAGAATATGTTTCGTTTTATCCACCAGCATGTTCCTGGCCGGTCGAAAAAGATTAAGACTTCGGTTTTGCTGGGATAATACCGCTACCTGAACATTTTCAAACACGGTCAGCCTGGGGAAGATATTGAGCAGTTGAAAGGACCGGGCGATGCCCTTTTTACAAATAGTGTAGGGAGGAAGGCCGGTGATGTCTTCCCCTTTGAATAATATCCTGCCGCTGTCAGGCCTCAGGTGTCCGGTGATGAGATTAAAGAGAGTGGTCTTGCCCGCTCCGTTGGGGCCGATCACCGCCACGATCTTG
>JBKHIW010000071.1:0-8034 GCA_046538465.1 Desulfobacteraceae bacterium
CGCGAGGGGGGACGAACCGTGGGCGCGGGCGTGGTCAGCGAGATCATAGAGTAGATGGAACCGATAAGAGAAAAGAACCGGCACAGCTTTTATGAGCGGCGGGATCAGGCTGGAGTACAGGGTAACGAGGCCGTAATATGCTGAGAGAGATCGTAACGCTGGCGTGTGAAGAGTGTAAGAACAGGAATTACACCACTACGAAAAACAAGAGGAAGACACCGGACAAATTGTCTTTTCGAAAATTTTGTCCGTCATGCAGGATTCATACCCTGCACAAGGAGACAAAGTAGCGGTATCAAGGATCGCAGGCCAGTAGCTCTAACGGCTAGAGCACCGGACTCCAAATCCGGGTGTTGGGGGTTCGAATCCCTCCTGGCCTGCCAATCTTTTTTGATACCAATCCCTGAGGTGGGACGGCTGATTTCATGAAGAAGCCTGCAGCAAGCAAGAAAAAGAAGAAGCGGAGCAGTCGCAAGAGGCCTGAGGGGGCCCAGCAGAATCAAGCCGCGGTGTCCAATGAGGAGCAGAAAGGCTCCGGGGCGGCGCTTGAACGTGGTGAAGCCGGGGCTGGAGTCGAGCAGAAGAAGCGGCGTCTGCAGGCGAGCGTACGGAGAGAAACGGAGAAGAAGAAGGAGCCGGACAAGAAGAAAGAAGGAGGGTTTTCCCCGCGCAGATATGTCTCAGTGACCGTTCATTTTCTCCGGGAAGCTCACAGCGAGCTCAAGAAGGTCAAGTGGCCTACCAGGAAGGAACTGCTGGCATCGACTGCTATGGTGATTCTTCTCGTGCTGGTGGCCGCCTTGTTTCTGGGTGTAATCGATTTTGGCTTGATAAAGATTATGAAGGTTGTGGTGGGTTGAGCGGATCCATTCTATGAACGAGCAGGGCGAGCATAATGAAGCAGGAGGAGGCCGCGACAGTGGCCTTAGGTGGTATGTTGTGCATACCTACTCCGGATTTGAGCACAAGGTCAAATTGAACCTCCAGGAGCGCATCAGGACCCTGGGACAAGAGGAGTATTTCGGGGACATAGTGGTGCCGACTGAGCAGGTGGTGGAGCTAAAAAAGGGTCAGAAAAAGACTTCTTCCAGGAAGTTTTATCCCGGCTATATCCTTGTACAGATGGCGTTGAACGATGATACATGGCATACAGTGAGTAATACGGCCAAGGTGACCGGTTTCGTAGGAGGCGGGGGCGGCCCTTCTCCGATCCCCGACCAGGAGGCCGAGCGGATCATCCGGCAGATGGAGGAGGGGATAAGCAAACCCAAGCCGAGGTACTCGTTCGAAGAAGGTGACGAGGTAAGGGTGATCGACGGCCCTTTCACAAATTTCCAGGGCACGGTCGCCGAGGTCAAGCCGGACAAGGAAAAGGTAAGGGTGCTGATAACCATATTCGGGAGATCCACTCCGGTTGAGCTGGATTTTATACAAGTGAACAAGGTCTGAGCGGCCGCCTGATCAGGCTCGGGCTGACCAGGACGGACCGTAAGCCGAAAAAGAAGACAGAGGAGTCTCGAGAGGAAGATCATGGCTAAGAAAGTCATCGCCAACGTGAAGCTCCAAGTAAAAGGCGGGCAGGCCAACCCCTCCCCGCCCATCGGGCCTGCGCTGGGGCAGCACGGAGTGAACATCGCGGAATTCTGCAAGCAGTTCAATGCAAAGACCCAGGACCAAGCCGGAACGGTTATACCTGTGATAATCACCATTTACGGTGACCGGTCTTTTTCCTTCGTGACCAAGACCCCCCCGGCCTCGGTGCTGCTCAAGCAGGCGGCAAAGATAGCCAAGGGCTCTAGTGAGCCTAACAGGGAAAAGGTCGGGGCTGTCTCGCGCAAGCAAGTGGAAGATATAGCCCAACAGAAGTTCGAAGACTTGAACGCCTACGACCTCGCCGGGGCGGTCAAGATCATCGAGGGAACTGCGCGCAGTATGGGAATTAACGTAACAGACTAAAGAGAGGCCCCTAGAGATCTCAGCGGGCAAGGCGGAGATAGGCGGAACGGGCCGCATGTTGGACGGAGACTAGAGAGGACGATCAGGAAATGGGTTTCAGAGGGAAGAAATACAGGGAAGCGGCAGCTAAGGTAAGCAAAACCGAGCGCTACTCTTTTAGGGAGGCGGTGAAAAAGGCCCTGGACTGTGCGTACGCCGGTTTCGACGAAACAGTGGACATGGCGGTGCGGTTGGGAGTGGATCCCCGGCATGCGGACCAGATGGTAAGGGGGACCGTGGTGTTGCCCAACGGAGTAGGGAAAGAGGTCCGGGTGCTGGTTTTCGCCAAGGGTGAAAAGGAGAAAGAAGCCGCCGAGGCCGGCGCCGATTATGTGGGCTCAGACGAGTATGTGGAGAAGATTCAAGGCGGGTGGCTGGAGTTTGACAAGGCGATTGCCACGCCCGATATGATGAGCTCGGTGAGCAAGTTGGGCCGGATACTGGGACCCAGAGGGCTTATGCCCAATGCCAAGTTGGGAACCGTGACCTTTGATGTGGCCAAGGCGGTAAAGGACGTCAAAGCGGGAAAGATAGACTTCCGGGTGGAAAAGGCTGGAATCGTTCACGCCCCCATGGGCAAGGCGTCTTTCGGCCCGGAAATGCTCCTTCAGAACATGGCCGCGTTCATGGATACCCTTATCCGACTCAAGCCTTCCGCCAGCAAGGGGACCTATGTAAGGAGTATAGCTGTCTCCACGACCATGGGCCCCGGTATCAAGGTGGATCCCGCAACGATGAAGGAATTATCCGTACAATAATTTACCATAAAAGTCGTTGGAACGCCCGCTGCGATTGGAGGCAAGCTCTCGCGGCGGGGTCAAGGATGCGGTCAAAGACAGTGGGTGCCTTAACGGCTTAAATTTTAAGCCTACCGAGACCACGAAACAAACGTGAATCATCGCGGAGGCACCCCTGACTCTGGTACCGTGTTGTCAAGATCAATCCAGAGAGGGGGTGATGAATTTTTGGACAAGAACGAAAAAATCGCTTTTGTAAATGATGTGAAAGGACGCCTGGAACGGGCCAAGGCTACCTACCTGGTCGATTACAAAGGCCTCGATGTCACTGCCATGAATCGACTCCGGCGGGAGCTTAAGGACGCGGGGTCTGAATTCCAGGTGGTAAAGAACAGGCTGCTCGCGCTTGCCAGCAGGGACACTGAGACTGCGGTGCTGAAGGACTACTTTGTCGGGCCTTCGGCGATCGCCATTACCTATGACGACATGGTGGCCCCGGCCAAGGTCCTTGTGAATCTAGGGAAGGAGTACAAAGACCTGGAAATCAAGGCCGGCCAGATTTCAGGCAAGGTGATGGACTTCGAGGCCGTAGAGCGGGTGGCCAAGCTGCCCACCCGGGATGAGCTCTTGGCTCAGGTGTTGGCCGCCATGCAGGCTGTCCCCGGGTCTTTCGTGCGCGTATTGAACGGAGTGCTGATGCAGTTCATGAATGTCCTTGCAGCCTTGCAGGAGAAAAAGCAGGCAGAGGCTTAGTGATGTGTTTGTATGTTTGATCCCATGGATCTATGAGATATAATATACTAAATTTTCAATACCATAACTGACTATGAAATAGGAGACGACGATGGCAGCATCCGATATAACCAAGGAAGATGTGATTGAGTTTATCTCCAATATGACCGTTCTGGAGCTGAGCGAGCTGGTCAAGGAATTGGAAGACAAATTCGGGGTCAGCGCGGCTGCTCCGGTGGCCGTGGCGGCTCCCGGAAGCGGCGGCGCCGCTGCTGAAGAGGCCGCCCCTGAGAAGACCGAGTTCGACGTGGTCCTCACCGGCGTGGGGGACAAAAAGATTCAGGTCATCAAGGTGGTGCGCGCCATCACCGGGCTGGGGCTGAAAGAGGCCAAGGCCTTGGTGGACGGAGTACCTGGTACTGTGAAGGAGGCGGTCGGCAAGGAAGAGGCCGAGGATATCAAGAACCAACTGGAAGAAGCCGGGGCTGCCGTGGACATCAAGTAGTCCGGCAAGGGGCCGGGCCTGAAAGGAGGCCTGGGAAGCCGCCTCCTTTCAAGGCTCGAGCCGAGCCCGGCGATGTCGATAAGACCGGAGGGATTTTTGTCGAACGGGATGGTTTTGCCAGCCCGTTGGTCAGGGCCGTTTGAGCAGAGGGTCGACTTGATCTCTAGCGAGGAGATTCCATGAAGGGCAACAACGGCAACAGCCGCCATATACGTAGGAATTTTGGGAAGATACAGAAGGTAATCGGCATCCCCAATCTGATCGAGATGCAGAAGCACTCGTATGACCGCTATCTGCAGAAGGATGTCCCCCCGGAGGAGCGGCAAGACGTAGGTCTGCAGGGGGCCTTCAAAAGCGTGTTCCCTATTCGCGACTTCAGCGGGACCTCTTCCCTGGAGTTTGTCAGGTACTCCTTCGAGGAGAACAAGTATACAGAAGAGGAATGCCTGGCCAAGGGCATGACCTATGAGGTACCGCTCAAGCTGACAGTGCGCCTGGTGGTCTTTGACACAGATGCAGAAGACGGTACCAAGAGCATCAGGGACATAAAAGAACAGGAGATCTACTTCGGGACTCTGCCTATGATGACCGGTCGCGGCACCTTTATCATAAACGGGACCGAGAGGGTGATCGTAAGTCAGCTCCATCGGTCTCCTGGGGTGTTTTTCGACCATGACAAGGGCAAGAGCCACTCTAGCGGCAAGCTGCTTTACTCTGCGCGGATTATTCCTTTGCGTGGGTCCTGGCTGGACTTTGAGTTTGATCCCAAGGACATGCTCTATGTTCGGATAGACCGAAGGCGCAAGTTCCCGGCGACCACCTTTTTGAAGGCGCTGGGCTACAGCACTGAAGACCTTTTGAGGGAGTTCTACGACACAGAGACCATTGTTTTGGGGGAAAAGGAGTGTCTGCGGCCGGCCAGGCTGGAAAATCTGTACCAGCAGCGAATGAGTAAGGACATAGTAGATCCGGAGACCAAGAAGGTTCTGGCCAAGGCGGGGGACAAGTACACCAAGCGGCTGCACAGGCAGGTCGAAGCCGCCGGTTTGAGCCACATCCCCGTCAGCCTGGAAGACATGGAGGGCAGGGTCGCAGTCGAAGACATCCTTGACCCGTCGACCGGAGAAATCCTGGCATCCGGAAACCAGAGCCTTTCCGGGGAGATACTTGCGGAGCTGCGAAAGCGCGGCATCCATGAGGTGAAATGCCTGGTGCTCGAAGGCCCCGAGGTCAGCACCAGCATCAGGGATACAATGCTCTTGGACAGGATTGAGTCCCCAGAGGAGGGCACCCTGGAGATTTATAGGAAGATGAGGCCGAGCAGTCCTCCTACCCAGGAGGTGGCCAATAATTATTTCAACAGCCTTTTCTTCAGCATCTCAACTTACGATCTCTCCCCGGTCGGAAGGCTCAAGTTGAACTACCGTCTTGGGCTTGATGCGCCGGTGGACACCCGCGTTCTGAGAAGAGAGGATATAATAGCCACCGTCAAGGAGCTCATCAGGCTCAAGACCTCTGAGGCCATGGTGGACGACATAGACAACCTTGGGAACCGCCGCGTCCGGTCTGTGGGGGAGCTCCTGGAAAATCAATACCGTATAGGCCTGGTCAGGATGGAGAGGGCCATCAAGGAGCGGATGAGCCTCCAAGAAGTGGAGACCTTGATGCCCCATGACCTGATCAATTCCAAGCCGGTCTCGGCCGTGGTAAAGGAGTTTTTCGGCACCAGTCAGCTCTCCCAGTTCATGGATCAGACAAATCCGTTGTCCGAAGTCACTCATAAGCGGAGGTTGAGCGCCCTCGGCCCAGGCGGCCTTACCAGGGAGAGAGCCGGATTCGAGGTCAGGGACGTACACCCTACTCATTACGGCCGTATTTGTCCCATAGAAACTCCGGAGGGGCCGAACATAGGCCTGATCGTGAGCCTGAGTACCTATGCCAGGGTGAACGAGTTCGGCTTCATAGAGACCCCATACCGGGTGGCCCGCGAAGGAAAAGTGTTAAAAGAGATCGATTATCTCTCCGCCTTGGATGAAAAGGATTATCCCATAGCCCAGGCCAACGCACCGCTGGACCCCAAGGGCAATTTCGCCAATCCGGAAGCGGCTGTACGTATAGAGGGTGAGGCGGGCAAGGCCCCGGTCAAGGAGATCAAGTACATGGACGTCTCGCCGGATCAGCTGGTGAGCGTATCTGCCGCATTGATCCCCTTTCTGGAGCACGATGACGCCAACCGGGCCTTGATGGGCTCGAATATGCAGCGTCAGGCCGTACCCCTTCTCAAGGCCAAGGCGCCGTTGATCGGCACAGGCATCGAGGGAACGGTGGCCCAGGACTCTGGGGTGTCGGTGGTGGCCGAGGCCGACGGCGTGGTGGAGGAAGTCGACGCGTCCAGGATAGTGGTCCGGTCCAGCGACCCCGAGGCCGAGGAGGAAGAGGTTAGGATCTACAAGCTGGTCAAGTACAAAAAGTCCAATCAGAATACCTGTTACAATCAGAAACCTATTGTCAAAAAAGGGGATGTGGTAGCCAAAGGGCAGATCATCGCCGACGGGCCGGCCACCGAGCTCGGCGAGCTGGCCCTGGGACAGAACGTCATGGTGGCGTTTATGTCCTGGGGTGGGTACAACTTCGAGGACTCCATCGTGGTGAGCGAGCGGGTTGTCAAAGAGGACATCTACACCTCCGTCCATATCGAAGAGTTCGAGGTGGTATCGAGGGACACCAAGCTGGGCAAGGAGGAGATTACCAGGGATATTCCGAACGTCGGGGAAGACGCCCTGAGGAACCTGGACGAAAGCGGCATCGTCAAGATCGGGGCCGAGGTCAAGCCCGGGGACATACTGGTGGGCAAGATTACACCCAAGGGCGAGACTCAGCTCTCCCCCGAAGAGAAGCTGCTCAGGGCCATCTTCGGGGACAAGGCCGGAGACGTCAAGGACAGCTCCCTGCGGGTGCCGCCGGGCGCCGAGGGCACGGTGATAGACGCCCGGGTCTTTGCGAGAAGAGGTGTGGAGA
Organism: Desulfobacteraceae bacterium; assembly: GCA_046538465.1. GTDB lineage: Bacteria > Desulfobacterota > DSM-4660 > Desulfatiglandales > HGW-15 > CAZYJR01. Next base: position 6,988 of record JBKHIW010000071.1, read on the forward strand.
AGGATCAGAGGAGCATCTCCATAGAAGAGGCTGAAAAAAGGCGGCTGGAGAAGGACAAAGAAGATCAGGTAAAGATAGTAGACAGGAGCGCCCGATCAAAGCTGAAAGAAATCCTGGTAGGGAAAAAGCTCAAGAGCAATCTAAGAGAGAAGGGTAAGAGCAAGGCGATCCTGAGCAATAAAAGGGCCATCACCGAGGAGGATGTGGAGAAAATCCCTGTGGAGTCCTGGGCCGGGGCTGATCTCAAGGCCTCTATGGACGTGATCGAAGAGATGGAATCGGTGGTGGAGACTTATCGCGAGAGGATCCGTAAGATCGAGGACCTTTTCGAATCAAAGCTGGACATGCTCAGCCAAGGCGACGAGCTTGCCCCCGGGGTGATCAAGATGGTCAAGGTTTATGTGGCCATCAAGCGGAAGCTGAGTGTGGGCGACAAAATGGCCGGCCGCCACGGGAACAAGGGAGTGCTCTCCCGCATACTGCCCGTGGAGGACATGCCGTATTTCGAAGACGGAACACCGGTTGACATCATCCTCAACCCGCTGGGAGTCCCTTCCAGGATGAACGTGGGGCAGATTCTGGAGACCCACTTGGGCTGGGCCTCCCGCCGGCTGGGGCAACAGGTGGCGGAATTGTTGGAAGGGCTGCAGGAGGCCCGTAAGAAGGATAAGGCCGCAGAGCTAAGGAAAAAACTCAAAGAGGTCTACGCCCCCCGGGAGTACAATCAGTACTTCAAGGACATGAGCGACGACGGGGTGATTGAGAATGCGGGGCGTCTAACCGAAGGTGTCCACATGGCTTCGCCCGTCTTTGACGGTGCGAAGGACGAGATACAAGATTACCTGTCAAAGGCGGGGCTTCCCATTACCGGGCAGGCCACCCTTTACGACGGCCGCACGGGTGAGCCGTTCGACAGGCAAGTCACCGTTGGTATCATGTATATCATGAAGCTCCACCACCTGGTGGACAATAAGATACACGCGCGGTCCATTGGACCGTACTCCCTGGTCACGCAGCAGCCCCTGGGGGGCAAGGCGCAGTTTGGAG
>JBKHIW010000072.1:0-8001 GCA_046538465.1 Desulfobacteraceae bacterium
ATATTGTCCCCGCGGCCGGGTCGATAATCGCGCTTGTACTCATGAAACTCCGAATTATCCGCAATACACGCGATGATCTCCCTGACCTGTATGGCGCGATAGGGATCCACAGGCAGGACTTTGTAAATCCGGTCTTCCGGGACCTGCGGCGGGGTCTCCGGGCGCCTGTGTATGTGTAATCTCTGGGGCGGGTCATGTGCCATGAGTTCTCGGAGCTTCTCGACGCCCTCGTCCTGTGACCGGACGAAATGGTCGGCCCCCCCGGACAGGAAGGTGTGCACGCGGGCCCCACCGAGGTCCTCCATGGTCACCTCCTCACCGATTGCTGACTTGACCATCGGAGGCCCTCCCAGAAAGGAGTAGGACATCTTGTCGATCATGATGGATTCGCAGGCGAGATATACCGTGTACGCTCCGCCGGCGGTGTTGCCTCCGGTGCTGAGGGTATACTGCTTCAATCCCTTGGCCGACATGCGGCTCATGTTGTAAAAGAAGCGGCCGAACTGGCCCTGTCCCGGGAAGACCCTGTCCTGCATGGGCAGAAAGCCTCCTGCAGAGTCCCCGATATAGATACACGGAAGCCCGCACTGGTTCGCGATGTCCTGGGCCCTCAGATGCTTCTTGCAGGTTATGGGATAGTAAGCGCCGGCCTTGACCCGGCTGTCATTGGCGATGATCATCACCCAGTTGCCGTGTACTTTTCCCAGGCCGGTGACCACACCGGCCGACGGCACGTCAGCGGCGGACTCATAGTTGATCCCGAACCCGGCACCTCGGCTGAGTTCGAGAAAGGCCTGCCCCGGATCCACGAGTTGTTTGATCAGCTCTCTTACCGGCTTCTTGCCCTGGGCCCTCAGGCGGTCGAGTTGCTTTTGCCCGCCGGGGTTGTACGCCCTCTCCCATAAGGCGGCCAGTTTTCCCTCTTCAGCCTTCCAGTGGGCCTTGTTGGCCGCCTGTTCTTGTTCTTTGTTGCGGGGTGTCCCCGGCATCTCATCCTCCTATAAAAGCTCATGGAACTGCATGTAGGCCCCCCTTGCATGAAAATGCCGGCAATCGGCAATCTGGAACTGGAGCTCCCTCCTACAGATAGAGGTTCGCAACGTGTGTTTTCATGGTAAAAACCGCATCTTCGTACCGGTCTCGGATCAATACATCCGCACCACCCGGATGGCCTTGCCCATTTTGGTCCTCTCGATGCTGTCAGGAGGAACGAGTTCTATGTTGGCGGCGAAATTGAGGCTGTCTTTTATCTCCTGCCTGACTCTCTCCTTGAGGGCCGCCATTCCCGTTTTCAGGACCGCCTCGCCGTGCTCCACCTTTATGTCCAGGTAGGTGTGCGGAGGGGGCTGGGATACGACGATCTGGAACTCACCGGTGACATCCGGAAACAGCTCCTCCAACACCTTGGCCACTCCATTGGGGAACACATTGATTCCCTTTACATGGAGCATGTCGTCGGCCCTGCCTGCTATCCTGAACCTGAAGCCGGTCCTCCCACAAACACAGGGTCCGGTTTCCAGGATTTCCATCAGGTCTGAGGTCCGGTATCTTATCAGGGGCTGGGCCTCCTTTTTGAGGTGAGTAAGGACCAGCTCGCCCACAACCCCTTCCTCGAGCGGGATGTCCTTTCGGCTGACCGGGTCGACAAGCTGGACCAGCAGGGCGCCCTGTCCCATGAAATGGAGGTTGTTGTTGTCCTCACAGACCGAGGCGAAGTTGCATAGCACGTCCGAGACCCCGTAGTTGGCGTTTTGGGCCCTCATGCCCCAGGTGGTCTCAATCCGGCTGCGATACGTGGGGTTGTCCAGCCCGGGCTCCCCGCCGAAAAGACCGAGCCTGAGCCCGAGCTCGGACGGTTCGATTCCCAATTCTTCACGCACTACCGGCTCGAGGTATTTGGGATAGGAGGGAGTCGAGGAGATCGCGGAAATCCCCGCCTCCTTGATCACACGAACCAGAAGGCGCGAGTTGCCCACGCCGAAGGGAAGCACTGTGGCCCCGGTCCTCTCCAGGTTGGCATGATCGCTGTAGCCTCCCATCCACATGCAGTAGTTCAGGCAGTGAACCACGCGGTGATGAGGTCTTAGGCCGGCTGCCCAGAACGACCTTGCCCCGCAGTCGTGTGTCAAATCCGCGTCGGCGGCGGTCAAGGCCGTGTACACGAAGCTGCCTGTGGTGCCTGAGGTCCTGTGAATCCGGCACAGGGAATCCGATGACGCCGCCAGAAAATCGCCGAACGGGGGCTTGCGTTTCTGGGACTGCCGAAGTTCGTTCTTGCCCGTGAAGGGCAGCAAAGAGAGATCCTCGACTGTCTTGATATCTCCCGCGGCCAGGTTTACCTCCTTGAATTTTTCTTTGTACATCTCACTCCTGTCATAGACATAACGGATCTGCTCCAAGAGGAGATCCTGCTCCAGGAGCATCTGGTCATGGGGAGTGATGGCCTCCATCTCCGGATTGAACATGTTCCTATCCATGGCAAATCCTCTCCTGCCTGAAACCTGTGCCGGGTTTCAGCAATGCCCCGTCGGTTTCGGAATGCCTGAAAATATGAGGCGGCCATGCTCATTTGGGCGGAACCGCCCCCTTTTCTTCGGCGGCCCGGTCCATTTCTTCCAGGCGCTTTCTCACATAAGCCTGATCCTGTTGAGAACATATGAGGAGATGACTCATCTCGAGCTCCAAGGTCTGATCGAAACCCGCCTCCATCCCCTGGTCGATTGCAATACGAGACAAACGCAGGGCCAGAGGAGATCGTTGCCCCATCTTTCGTGCCAGGGCCATTGCCTCAGGCATGAGATCCTCCGGAGCCACCACCTTGTTCACCAGGCCTATGCGCTCAGCTTCCCTGGCGCCTATAAAGTCCCCGCACAAGATCAGTTCCTTGGCCCTGCCCAGGCCTACCAAGTGGGTCAAGAGCTTGGTGCCCGCGTTGGTCACGGTCAAGCCGACCCCGGTTTCCGGAAAACCGAACCGGGCGCTCTCATCAGCTATTCGAAGATCACAGCCCATGGCAAATTCGCAGCCGCCTCCCAGGGCATAACCGGAAACGGCGGCGATAACGGGTTTCCCCAGTTTCATGATCATTCTCTGAATATTCTGAAGTCTCTCGGTCTCTTCAATCCACTGCTCGATACTCTTTCCTGCAGCGGTCTCCTTGAGGTCTTCACCGGCGCAAAAGGCATTGCCGGCCCCGGTCAGGATAACCGTCGCCACGGCAGTGTCCTCACGGGCCTCTTCGAGATGAGCCATAATACCTCTTAACAACTCCAGATTGATCGCATTCAAACGGTGGGGGCGGTTCAGGGTGATGATTCCGATGTTCTCTTTACGCTTGTATAGTACTGCTGTGTCCTTCATGTCATCTCCGTAGCATTCATTAGTTTAAGAGTAAGTTAACCAGAAACAAAGCAAAACCCGGAACATATGTAACCAGAAAAATAACTGGTAAAGCACCGAATACCATAAAATATGTTGCCGGTTTAACAAACTGGGCCAGCGGCAGGTTACCTCCGATCATCCCGGCAAGGTAAAGCATGGGGGCGCACGGGGGGGTCACATTTCCGAGGGACAGATTGGTAACTGAAATCGCCGCAAAGTGGATCGGATCGATTCCGATTGATACGGCCACAGGAAGTAAAATAGCGGCCGAAAGTATGTTCCCCGAGACATCATCAACCAGCATACCCATGAGGAGCAGTATGACATTCAGCATCATCAATTGAAGCCACTTATTGCTGGTCAGGGCGAACAGGGCCTCGCTGAGATGTTGCGGGACCTGCTGGAACACCATTATCCTGCTGACCATCAGGATGAAAAAGAGCAGAAACATGATGGCCCCGGAGGTGATCATGGAGGCTTTAATGGCCGCTCCCATCTTCCTGACGGTCATCTTGTGGTAGATGAAAAAACCCACGAAAACGGCGTATATTGCTGAAATGGCCGCGGCCTCGGTAGGGGTGAAGATCCCCCCGTAAATGCCCCCCAAGACGAGCACCGGCATGAAAAGCGCAAAAAACCCCCTTTTTGTGGAACGCCCTATATCAAGAAAGGACTCCTTGCCGGTCCGTTTGGGAGACACGGTGAGGTTTTTCATTTTTCGGCTCAGGATGATGTTGATGGTGCTGTAGCTGGTCATCATCAACAATCCCGGAATGAGGGTGCTCAGGAACGCTGACAGGATGGAGATCTGGGCGGTCATGGCAAAGGCGATCATGGGTATGCTGGGGGGTATTAGCAGGGCTATCATGGAGGAGGTGGCCACCAGCCCCGTTGCGTAGCCCCTGGGATAGCCCTGTCTTTCCATTTCCGGGATGAGCACCGAACCTATGGCCGCTATGGCCCCGGAGGCGCAACCGGAAATGGCCCCGAATATGGTACAGGTGACCACACATACCACCCCCAGGCCCCCTCTTATGCGACCAACTATGGACATGGTGAAATCCAGGAGGCGCTTGGAGATGTCGGATTCGGTGATCAAGCCTCCTGCCAGGATGAAGAGGGGAAGGGCCAACAGCGTATAGGACTCTATGGCTCTAAAGGCGGCCGGGATGGCGAAACGGGGATCGATTCCGGTCAGCATGAGTATTAGGAACCCTCCCAGACCGAACGAAAACCCTACCGGCACTCCGAGCAGCATCATGAAGACGATGCATGCGATTACAATCAAGACAAGGGTCACGATTACGCCCTCCCGTCTTTGTCGTCCGTTGAAAGCGCCCTTTTCAGGTAGTTGGCCAGGTTCACCAGGCTGTACAAGGTCATGAAGACCGCCCCGACGAACATGCTCCCCACACTGGTGATCCTAGGCCACCAGAGTCCGGTCGTCCTCTCTCCCGTCTTGAACAACCAGAACGAATAAGCCCACGAATGATACACGAAAAGGCAACAAGTAAGCAGGCAAAGGCACCATACAAAGGACTTGATTACAGATTTGGCTCGGGGACTCGAGAAGAACTGCTCCACAACATCCCCTTGGACGTGGTTATCCATCCGAGTACTCAAGACGGCCCCGAAAAAATATACCCAGATGGCCACCAGCCTGGAGAGCTCTTCCAGGCCGAACAACGGTTGCTTGAAAACATACCGGAGAAGTACTTGAATCAGGACGGTCAGTGGTATCAAGGCACCGCCGAAGATGATCAGCGTGGTGAAGCCGATATCCAATAACTTATCAACCCGATTGAAGCACCTTTTGATTGCATCCAGGCTCATAATGGTCCCTGTAGTCCCCGCCGGGGAAGAAGATTGTTTCTTCCCCGGCGCTTCGGATACCCAGTGCCCCAAAAACAAGCATTTCGGATGGGCACCGGCTGATTGTTCAATTAGGTATCAGTCAATCAGAGTGGCGTGTTTCTTGACCTTTTCCATGAGCAGTGACCCGATCAATTCTTCCTGGATCACGGGCCATGCCTTTTCCCGCACCACCTTGGCGGCTTTCTTCCATTCCTGATCGCTCACTTCATAGACCTCCACACCCGCGGTCTCCAGTTTCTTCATGAATTCCTGCTCATCCTTTTCGGCCGCCAGGGCCTGATCCGCCATGACCTTGTCGGCGGCCGCTGTGAGCAGGGCCTGATCTTCCTTGGAAAGGCTGTCCCAAAGGTCTTTGTTGATAGTCAAGAACCAGTATTCAAAGGCGTCCTTGGTCAGCACCCAGCTTTTCAAGGTATCCCTTATGACATAGGCTTCCACCGCCGGGCAGGCCGACCTGGCATCCACGATGCCTGTCTGGAGGGCTGAGAAGGTCTCTGAAAAGGCGATGGGAGTGAAAATAAATCCCAGGGTCGGGATGTATACCTCGAATATCCTGATGGGGGGCACACGCATCTTGATACCCTTTTCCACCGGCGGCGCGACCACCCCGTCCACGCGCTTGGTAAAGGCCATTCCATCCCAGGCATTTAGAAAAATCCCGAGCACGTGAAGCCCGATGCCGGAGTAGATTTCATTGAATACCGGTCTCAGCCACCCTGTGGAATCGATGGCCGCCCGGGTTTCGTCCCAAGACGAGAAGACATAGGGCATGAACATCAGATTCGAACGCGGGTCGTACGAGGTTGAGCCTGCATTGAGCCCGATCTCCAGCGTGCCCATGCGGTTGGATTCGATCTGTTCCATCCAGTCGCCCAGAGCGCCGGAAGGAAAATAGGTCAAGTTGATGTTTCCGCCTGATTTCTCCTTGACCAGGGCGGCAAACTGCTTGCAGCGCTCAGCCGCAGGGTGATCTTCCGCGATTCCCTGGCTTATCTTCCAGTTGTATTTACCTCCTCCCAATGCGGGGCTAACCGACAACACCAGTATGGTCAGAATGAGGCTCGAAAAAACTACGCTACGCCTGAGCCGTGGCCCCCTGAATACCCCTTCCCCCCCTTTCTTTTCGCTGCTGCTCTGGAATCTCATGGCTCTCCTCCTTTGGTTAGAGTTTATGTGGACCCGGACTTATAAAAATCTACAGGTCTTATGACCCATAGCCGACTCACGAACCAAAGAGGCAACGATCCGATCGGTAAAGCGTCCCTCAACTGCGACAAGGCTACTATTCTCCTTGATAGACCGGCTTTCTCTTTTCTCTGAAGGCCGCCAGGCCCTCGAGCCTGTCCTGGGTGGGGATGGTGAGCCAGTAGGCGTTGGATTCAATGGCCAAGCCGGTATGGAGATCGGTCTCAAGGCCCTTGTTGATGGCGTATTTTGCCTGGGCCACGGCAATGGGACCGCTTTCGCAGATCAGAGAGGCCATGGCTTGCGCCTCTGTGATGAGTTCCGGCTTTGAGCAGACCTTGTTGACGAGCCCCATATCCAGGGCCTCTTGCGCACTCACCCTGCGCCCCGTGAAGACCATCTCTTTGGCCTTGCTCCTCCCTACCAGCCGCGGGAGCCTCTGGGTCCCGCCGCCGCCCGGAATAATGGCCAGCCTGGTCTCTGTAAGCCCCATGCTCGAGTTTTCCGAGGCCATACGTATGTCGCATGCCAAGGCCAGTTCAGTGCCCCCTCCCAGGGCCACGCCGTTGATCGCCGCTATGACGGGTTGGCTCAGGTTTTCGATCGCGGTGAACAGATCACGAATGGTGGTAATGAACTCCTTGACCTGTATATCGGTATAGGTAATCCTTTCTTTGAGATCCGCACCTGCGCAAAAGGCCTTGTCACCTGCTCCGGTGACAATGATCGCCCTTATGTCCGGGCGAAAACGCAGGGAGCCGATCCGCTCGGATAGGGCGTGAACCAAGGCAAAATTAAAGGAGTTCATGACCTCGGGTCTGTTCAAGGTCAACAGCATGACCCCGTCTTGTTCCTCACACGGCAGCAGCTCATTGCCCATTTCCGCTCCCCCGGTTCCCCGCCTTCAGCCCGTTGAGAACGAGCTCTTCGTAAATGTCCATAATGTCTTCTTTGGGTAAACGCCCGGATGGATTGAACCAGGTGGCCACGCTCGTACACATGGTCAACACGGCATAAGAGACCACCTTGACGTCGGTCTTGAGAAAGATACCGTTATCAATCCCTTGTTGAATGATTTCCTGAAATTTAGCTTCATATGCATCACGACGGGCGACAATGCTCTTGTAATTCTTTGCGGTCAGTCCACGGAGTTCACTATCTGCAATCAGGACTTCCTTTTGCCGGTCACAGTGGAACTTGACGTGGGATCGAATCGCCACGCGAAGTCTGTCCTCAATCTCTTTTACGGCGTATAAGGAATCATTCAAATATTCGATTAAGTCATCTAATGTAGTAATCAATATATCAAATAAAATATCCTCTTTTCTCGAATAATGATGATAGATGCTGGCCTTTTGAATACCGCTTCCTAGAGCTATATTGCTCATAGAAGTGGCGAAATATCCTTTTTTATAAAAGAGATCTATGGCTGTTTCTTTAATATTTCTTTTCATTTGATTCATTTTAGTGTGCTCTTCCTTTATTCGTTGAACCAACTGCCTACTCAGAAACTCTTAAGCTCAACTCCCGCTCAAAGCGCAGGCAAGCCTTCCGTCCGAT
>JBKHIW010000073.1:0-7997 GCA_046538465.1 Desulfobacteraceae bacterium
AAGTTCCGCCATAACACGTTCCGGGGAGGCCTTGATCCTGTTCACCCTAAGATGGACTGGAAGGGGCCTTTGAACAGCCTCAAAAAAGTCTTGGTAGCCGGAGATTAGCGGCTGGTAACGAGAAAGCCACTCACTGAGCCTCATAGGAGGTGATCCTAACCCTTACGCCCGATAACGTGGTTGGCGATCACCTTTCGCTGGATCTCGGAGGTCCCCTCGTAAATCGTGAAGACCCGGGCGTCGCGATAATGCCGCTCCACCGGGAACTCCTCAATATAGCCGTAGCCGCCATGAATCTGGAGCGCCTTGTAGGCGACGTCATTGGCCGTTTCAGAGGCGAAGAGCTTTGCCATGGAAGCCGCCGCAGTATAATCTTCTCCGCGGTCTCTCATGGCTGCGGCGTTCAGGGTAAGCAGCCGCGCCGCTTCAATCCTGGTAGCCATGTCCGCTATCATCCATCGCAGGCCTTGAAACTGACTTATGGGCCTGCCGAACTGAATCCGGTCCCGGGCGTACTTGACCGCCTCATCCAGGCAGGCCTGGGCCACCCCGACGGACTGGGAGGCTATACCGATACGCCCTCCGTCAAGGGAGGCCATGGCGATCATGAACCCGTCGCCCTCCTTGCCAAGCAGGTTTTCCTTGGGTACCCGGCAGTCCTCAAAAACAAGCTCCACTGTATCCGAAGATCTGAGGCCCATTTTCTTTTCTTCCTTGCCCACCAAAAATCCAGGGGTCCCCTTTTCCACTACGAATGCGCTTATACCCCTATGCTTCTGCTCCTTGTCGGTGTAAGCGGTCGCCACGGTTACATCAGAGTTCCTCCCCGAGGTAATGAAGAGTTTGGTGCCGTTGAGGACATAGTGATCCCCGTCAAGAACCGCCTTGGTCTTTTGTCCCGCCGGGTCAGACCCGGCCCCCGGCTCCGTGACTGCAAAGCAACCGAGCATCGCGCCTGCAGCCAACGGCTTGAGATAGGTCTCCTTCAGATAATCCGAGCCGAAGAGGTAAATCGGGCCGCAGGCAACGGAGTTGTGAACCGACATAATCACTGCGGTGGAGGCGCATGCGTAGGCTATCTCCTGAAGGGCCAAGGAATAGCTGACAGAGTCCACGCCTGCGCCGTTATATTCCGGGGGGACGTTCATGCCCATCAGCCCCAGCTCACCCATCTGCTTGAGTATATTGCGTGGAAACTCGCGGGTCCTGTCCCTTTCCCCCGCCCCGGGCATTACTATCTCCCGGGCGAAGTCGCGGACCATAGCTTGGATCATCTTTTGCTCTTCGGTCAGGTGGTAAGCCATGTAAGCCCTCCCTTCTAGGCTGCCGTAAGAAGCGGCTTGTACCCCTGAGTTCCGCTATGGTGTGTATAGCACTACCAGCAGTTCCGCTTTGCCGGCGCTCAGGTTGCGAAGCTTATGCGCAATGCTGGAGTTGAAATGAATGCACTGGTTCGGCCCCAGGACATTTCTGTTCTCTCCCACCATAACCTCGATTTTGCCTTTCAGGACATAAATGAACTCTTCGCCCAGGTGCTGGTAGCTTACGCCCTTGTGGTCGGACTTGGGGTCTATGAAGACTCGGAATGCCTTTAAATGCTTTTCCCGGGCCTCAGGGGTAAGGTTCTGATAGGCATAGGCCTCGGTGCGCTTCTGATAGTCCACGTCCTTCCGCCGATTCTCTTCATCCTTCTCTTCCCGGAGGAGGATGCTCGAGTCTATCCCCAGGGCACGGGAGAGCTGAAGAATCACCGCTACAGGGGGGATGGCCTCCCCTTTTTCTATCTGCGAAATGTAATCCTTGGAAAGCCCGGTCTCATTGGCCAACTCCTTGAGGCCGAGCTTACGCTCCCGCCTGAGCTTCATCACCCGCTTCCCAAAAGGCTGCTTTTTACGGACCGCCATGACTCACCTCTAAAATTCGATAACTTACTTTAATTAATAAGTTTAACTTACTGTTTTTCGGGGTTTTTCGGAGATACTCGTAAAGTAGTAACAGCCTTGATCACCAGACCGGCGAGCAAGGCCGCACTGATCAGTATGATCAAGTTGGAGGCAAAGAAGGTCATCACGAAATGGAACGGATCCCTGAGCTGGTATGCACATATAAGGAGATATACCCCAAAGAGCAGGAAGAATAGGCCGGCTGCTATCAGAAAGGACTGCCTCGCCCACCAGAGGACTGGTGTCATGTACACCTCTTTAGGCTTGACCTTGTGCGTCTTTTTCGTTCCACACGATTTTTGGAAGAACCAACTGATCCGAGGCCGTGTAAGGATCCACTCTGCCTGACACGATATCCTTCACCGCCCGGTCGAACTCCCCGGTGGCGGTAATCCGCTCTACTACAGTTTGGAGCAGCCGGTCCTTTACCATCTCGGCCAGCTCCTCCCGCACCTTGTCCTCTCTGGATCGGAACTTGAGATCCCCATAAACCCCTCGGAGGTACTCAGCATGCTTGTCTATCTCGCCCAAGATCTCTTCTACGCCTCGATCAAACACAGCCTCAGCCTTTAGAATGGGGGGCTTCCAAGTGCCGTCTTCGTACTTTTTCTGATCCATGTCGATCATAAGACGGAGATCACTCATGGTCTTGTCCGCACCTTCCCGGTCCGCCTTGTTGATCACGAAAATATCCCCTACTTCCAGAATCCCCGCCTTTATTGCCTGTATATCGTCCCCCATACCGGGTATAACGCATATCACCGTAGTATGAGCGCTTCTAACCACGTCCACCTCATCCTGTCCCACACCCACTGTCTCAACGATGACATAGTCCTTGCCCATGGCATCGAGAACATCTATGGCACTCCTGGTTGATTGGGTAAGCCCACCGAAATGCCCCCTGGTGGCGAGAGATCGAATAAAAACCCCCTCATCCATGCTGTGCCGCTGCATTCGGACCCGATCCCCCAAGATGGCCCCTCCGCTGAATGGGCTGGTGGGATCCACTGCCAAGACCCCCACGGTCTTTCCCCGCTTTCTCAGATGCCCTATCATCTGGTCCACCAGGGTGCTCTTTCCCACCCCCGGCGCACCTGTAATCCCCAAGACATAAGCCTTGCCGGTATACGGATAAAGCGCCTTCAACACCTCCCTTACCTCGGGTATGCCGTCGTCTATGTCGCGGATCAACCGAGCCACCGTGCGGACGTCGCCTGAACCGACCTTTTTGACCGTCTCTTCGATTGAGGGCATCCTCATTCAACTCCCTTGGGTTTGACGTTTTCCTGAACCCACCTCACGATGACTTCGAGCGGAGTCCCCGGCGTGAACACCTCTCTTATACCGGCCGCCTTGAGCCTGGTTATGTCTTCCTCTGGAATAATGCCACCACCTATGACAACGATGTCCTCAGAGCCCCGCTCCTCCAAGTCCTTGACCACCTCAGGGAAAAGATACATATGGGCTCCCGCCAGGCTGGAAAGACCGACCATATCCACGTCCTCCTGAATGGCCGCCTGGACTATCTCATCCGGACTCTGATGAAGACCGCTGTAGATCACCTCGAAGCCAGCGTCCCTGAAGGCGCGGGCGATAACCCTTGCGCCCCGGTCGTGTCCGTCAAGACCCGGCTTTGCCACCATGACCCTGAGTCTCCTATTCCGCTCCATCAGCCCCCCCCTTGACACTGCGATCAATAGATCCCCGGATCCCGATATTCCCCGAACACCTTCCTGAATACGTCGCACATCTCCTGCAGGCTGGCGTGGGCCTTGGCAGAGTCGATGATGGCCTCCATCACGTTCTCTCCCTCCACGCAGGCCCCTTCCAGCCTCTCCAAGCACTCCCTGGTCTTTGCCTGATCCCGGTCGCTCTTGACCCTGTAAGTACGCTCCAGCTGTAGCCGCTCCAGCTCCTCGTCTATCTGAAGAATCTCCACGGGGAGGGCCTCTTGGGTCCAGTATTTGTTTACCCCGACCACCGTCTTCTCATTTCTGTCAATCTGCTGCTGGTAGTGATAGGCCGCATCCGCAATCTCCTGCTGCGGGAAATTCTTTTCAATCGCGGCCAGCATCCCGCCCATCTCGTCTATTTTTTGTATGAGGCTGAATGCCTCCTCCTCCAAGCGATCGGTCAGGGCCTCCACCATGTAGGATCCCCCGAGAGGGTCTATGGAATTGGCCGCCCCGGACTCCTCGGCTATTATCTGCTGGGTGCGAAGGGCGATGGTAGCCGCCTCTTCCGTGGGTATGGCCAGCACCTCATCGAGCGAGTTGGTGTGAAGGGATTGGGTGCCCCCCATTACCGCGGCCAGTGCCTCATAGGCGGTCCTGACTATATTGTTGTACGGCTGTTGGGCCGTAAGGGAGCACCCGGCTGTCTGAGTATGAAACCTCAGCCACCAGGAGCGCGGCTTCTTGGCTGCGAACCGCTCCCTCATGATCCGGGCCCACATGCGCCTGGCCGCCCTGAATTTGGCCACCTCCTCGAAAAAATCCATGTGGGAGTTGAAGAAAAAGGAGAACCTGGGTGCGAAGGCGTCCACGTCCAGGCCCCGCTCCCTGGCGGCTTCCACGTAAGCGATCCCATCGGCCAAGGTGAAGGCCAACTCCTGTACGGCTGTAGATCCCGCCTCTCGTATGTGATAGCCGCTTATGCTGATGGTGTTCCAGCGGGGTACCTCCTTGGTGCCGAATTCCACAGTGTCGGTTATCAACCTCATGGAGGGCTTCGGCGGGCACATGAAGGTCTTCTGGGCGATGAACTCCTTCAGCATGTCGTTCTGTATGGTCCCGCCAAGCTTCTCTCTGGGGATGCCTCGGTTCTCGGCCATGGCGATGTACATACCCCAGATGACCGGAGCAGGAGGGTTGATTGTCATGGAGGTAGTTATCTCCTCTATGGGGAGGGCAGCAAAGAGCTCCTCCATGTCAACCAGCGTGTCGATGGCCACGCCGCACCGTCCGCATTCCCCTCTGGCCCGCGGTGAGTCCGTGTCGTAGCCCATCAGAGTGGGCATGTCAAATGCCGTGGAAAGCCCGGTCTGCCCGGCAGAGACCAGATGATGGAACCTCTTGTTGGTGTCTCTGGCCGTACCCAGGCCGGCGAACATCCGCATGGTCCACAGCCGGCCCCTGTACATGGAAGGCTGAACACCCCTGGTGAAGGGATACTGCCCGGGTGCCCCGATGTCCCGAACGAAGTCCTGCTCCCGAACGTGATCCGGGGTGTATATGCGCTGGATCTCCATATCGGAAACCGTGGAGAACCGCTCCAGGCGTTCGGGCTGCTTGCTGAAGATCTCGTTGAGCTCTTTTTGCCAACGGCCGTAGAGCTCCCTGAGCTCTTCGAGCATTTCGCGGTTGTAGGTCAAGGACATTGGATCCCCCCTCCGGGCCAGGGTGTGCATCCAGCCGCCGCGCCTTCAACCCTCTCTAAAGTCTACCCAGCAGAGAGCCGGCTATGGTGTTCTTCTGGATCTCCCTGGTCCCTTCATAGATCTCCATGATCTTAGCGTCGCGATAAAACCGCTCCACATCATACTCCAGCATATAGCCGTAGCCGCCGTGGAGCTGAATCGCTTCGTCAGCCACCTCCACAGCAGCCCGGGCCGCGTACATCTTGGCCATGGAAGTGAGCTTGGGGTCTATGCGGCCCTGGTCATAGTTCCAAGCCGCCTTGTATACCAAGAGCCTGGCGGTCTCAATCTTGGTGGCCATATCCGCCAGCTTGTGTTGGGTGACCTGAAACTCGGCTATCTTCCTTCCGAATTGCTTCCTCTCCTTGGTATAGGCGATCGCCCGATCAAAGGCCCCTTGGGCAATCCCCAGGGCCTGAGCGGCGATCTCGATCCGGCTTTCGTCGAAAAACTCCAGCACATGATAGAAGCCGCGGTTCTTCTCGCCGACCAGATTTGAGGCCGGCACACGAACGTCATTGAAGGACAGCTCCGCCGTGGAGGTCATCTTGATCCCCATTTTCTCCCCCACGTCAGAGTCAGTGAACCCCGGGGTCCCACGCTCGACTATGATAACGGATTGCCCGCGGTAGGAGGGGGAGACCTCGGGATCGGTTTGGCAGAGCACGCTCACATAATCGCCGATGGTTCCATTGGTGATGAATATCTTGGTTCCGTTCACCACCCATTGATCCCCTTCCAGGACCGCCGTCGTATTCATGGCCGTGATATCGCTGCCATGGTCCGGCTCTGTAAACCCGCCGCAAGAGATGGCCCTGCCTTCGGTCAAAGGAATCAAGTACTTTGTCTTCTGCTCTTCTGTGCCGAAGCGCAGGATGATCTCAGAGGCGAAATCGGCAAGGCTGATTGCGATTCCCAGGCCGGAGTCCTGTCTGCAAAGCTCTTCCACTACAAGGGTGTTTTCCAGGATTCCGTAGTCCTGCCCCCCGTAGGCCTCCGGGAAGTGTATGCCGATAAAGCCCAATTCGCAGGCCTTCTTCCAGATGTCCCGGGGAAAGGTGTGCCTGCGCTCGTGCTCCAGAGCGACATCCCTGTCGAACTCGCCCTTGGCGAAGTCTCGTACGGCCGCCTTGATCGCCTCCTGCTCCTTGCTCAACTGAAAGTCCATACCCCGGTTTCCCTCCTCTGTCCGGCAGCTAGAACCGCTCACCCTTGAATTCGGGCTTTCTTTTCTCCAAAAAGGCCGACATGCCTTCGCCGGCGTCCGGGCTGGCCATGCACAGGCCGAACTGGTCCGCCTCCATGAAACAGCCGTCACGAAGGTCTACATCAAGGCCTCTTTCTATGGTGTTCTTTACCGCCTTTAGTGATACCCTGCCGAAGCCGGCTATTTTCTTCGCCGCCTTCATGGTTTCCTGCCACAGCTCCTCGGCCGGGAATACGCGGTTTACCATGCCTATGGACCTGGCCTCTTCAGCGTCAATCATGGCCCCTGTCAGGCATAGCTCCTTGGCCATGCTCTTCCCCACCAAGCGGCTGAGTCTCTGCGTCCCGCCGAACCCGGGCATGATTCCCAGAGTGATTTCCGGCTGACCGAACTTGGCCTTTGCCGAGGCGTAAATGAAATCGCAGGCCATTGCTATTTCCGCGCCGCCACCGAGGGCGAAGCCGTTGACGCAAGCTATCACCGGGATGGACAGCTGTTCCAAGCGAAACAGGAGATCCTGCCCCGCCCTGGAAAACTCGCGGCCCTCGAGCGGGGAAAGGTTAACCATATGCGCTATATCGGCGCCCGCCACAAAGGCCTTCTCCCCTTCCCCGGTCAGTACCAGCACCTTTATGGAGGAGTCCTTCTCCACTTCGTCCAAGGCCGAATTCACCTCCCGGATGACATCGGCGTTGATGGCGTTGAGGGCTTTGGGTCTGTTGAACTTAATCACCCCCACAGCCTCTTCCCTTGTGAACACAATATTCTCGTAGCTCATTTCAGATCCCTCTCCTTATCTGGTTGGCGGTCGTTGAGCGGCCGGCGGCGCCCCGGCCATGGATCGGGACGCCGTTCCGTTTGAAATCGAATGCCGGGAGGAACTCCCTTCCTGCAGGACGAGCCTCCTTACCCGGCAGACGGCAACCCGCAGAGGCGAGGGCAAGGTCTAAGCCGCGGCCTCCAGGATCATAGCCATGCCTTGGCCGCCGCCGATACACAAAGTGGCCAACCCCAGGGAATGCCCCTGCCGCCTCATCTGTCCGATCATGGTGACCAGGAGCCTTGCACCTGTGCAGCCGATGGGATGGCCTATGGATATCCCGCTCCCCAACAAATTGGTCTTGTCCAGACCGCATTCCAGCTCCCTCATGCAGGCTATGGCCTGGGAGGCGAACGCCTCGTTCAACTCTATCACTCCGAAGTCTCCTATGGAGAGCTTTTCCCTGTCCAAGACCTTCCGAACCGCAGGTATGGGCCCCAGGCCCATATAAGCCGGGTCGATGGCGGCCGAGGCGTAAGACCTGATCTTGGCCTGGGGCTCAAGGCCCATCTCTTTGGCCTTTTCGGCCTTCATTACCAATAATGCGGCCGCCGCATCATTGATGCCTGAAGCGTTCCCCGCGGTTACCGTGCCGTCCTTCTTGAACGC
>JBKHIW010000074.1:0-7994 GCA_046538465.1 Desulfobacteraceae bacterium
GCACACCGGCGACCCGGTCAAGAAATACCCCAAAAACAAGGAAACCGCTGATCACTCTTCCTACTGGTTGACCGCCATCGCCATCATAGAGAGGCAGATCGGCCCCAATCAGTTCAGGCCGGAGAAGTACACAGACCCCAGGGCCTTGGAGCTTATCGACAAGGTTGAACTGGTAGGAGACCCCTCGTTGGACAAACTCAGACCGGCGGGCGAATCTACTATAACTCTCAAGGACGGCCGTGAGCTTTCCTCGTTTGTAGATTATCCCCGCGGTCATGCGAAGAACCCTATGACCGACCAAGAGGTGATAGCCAAGTTCAGGGATGTGGCAGGCGCATACTTCACTGAGGAGCGTATGGACCAAGTGATTGAGGTGGTCTTCGGCCTGGAAGACCTCGAGGATACGCGTCGCCTGATGGACCTGTTGGTCTCGGACAAGCAATAGATTCCAGGAGCACATAAATGGCTCGCATATACGAGTACCAAGGCAAGGAGATTTTGAAACAGGCCGGAGTGGCTGTTCCGGCCGGACGTGTGGTGGAAGAGGCATCCGAAGCCGGGGCTGTAGCGCGGGAGATCAGCGGGTCCGTAGTGGTCAAGGCGCAGGTCTGGGCCACAGGCCGCCACGGCGCGGGGGGCATCCGGTTCGCCGACACCCCTGAGGATGCGGAAAAGGCTGCCGCGGAGATCCTCGGCAGCCGGATCAAGGGCCTGGAAGTCAAGAAGGTCCTGGTGGAAGAAATGCTGGAGGTCGAGCGCGAGGTCTTTGTAGGCGTGGTGGTCTCCAACTCCCACCGGATCAAGGGCCCGATCCTTATTTTCTCCTCTGAAGGGGGCTCCTCAGTGGAGGAGGTCTCGGCCAGGAATCCGGAGCGCATTTCCCAGCTCGAGGTGGATTACCTTTCCGGCGTCTCAGAGGGAGCAGCAGAGGCCCTCATCAGAAAGGCCCGGTTCGACGGCGGGGACCCGCCCGACGAGGTGGTTGGAAAGACCGCCAAAGTGGCCGCTGCCATATACCGCTCCTTTGTGGACAACGACGCCCGCAGCCTGGAGGTCAACCCGCTTATCTTGACCAAGGACGGCAGGGTCTTGGCCGCCGACTGCCACTTCGCCATTGACGACAACTCAGTGTTCCGCCACCCGGAGCTGGGGATCCTGGTTCCGAGAGACATGGAGCGCCCGCCTACGGACTTGGAAATAAGGGCATGGCGCATAGAGGAAGGCGACTACCGAGGCACCGGGTATTTCTCCCAGATGACGCGGGAAATAGAAGGCCGTGGATGGATCGGCTTCCACGGTGTAGGCGGCGGCGGGGCCATGCTAGGGGCCACGGCGTTTATGGCCAGGGGGCTCAAAATCGCAAATTACGCAGACACGTCCGGTGATCCACCCGCTTCCAAGATTTACAGCGTCATCAAGTGCATCCTCTCCATGCCCGTTGACGGGTACGTGCTGATGGGAGCGGTCCTTGCCAACCAGGAGATGTGGCACCACGCACACGCACTGGTCAAGGCATTCCGAGAGGAGGCCAAAAACAGGCCGGGCTTTCCGGTGATCCTGCTCCTGGCAGGCAACAAGGAAAAGGAGTCGGCCGAAATCGTTAGAGCCGGTTTCGAAGGACTGCCGCTCAGGTATGAGATTTACGGTCGAGACTACATCTACCAGACCGACGTGATCGCCGATCGGGTGGAGGCCCTGGTCAAAGAATACATGGCCGAAACCGGCCGGGAGAAGTGATATGTCCGCCAGTGATCAGTTGGAGTTCAACACTCGGAAGTGCACCATCACCCTGGATTACGGAAAGTGCCTTCCGGCTAAAGAAAACAACTCGGATCCGGCCTGCGGCTTTGCCTGCGTCAAGGCCTGCCGCCTTATGGGCCGAAACATTTTGAAGATCGAAAATAATCGCCCGGTCCTGTCCGTGACAGACTCCGAGGAACTCAAGCGGCTGGATAACGAGTGCCTGGCATGCGAATACAACTGCAGCATACACGGCACAGGGTGCATTGATATAGCAGTCCATTTGGACTGATACGGAGATTCCGCTTATGGCCATACTCTGCGACGAAAACACGAGAATGCTCATCCAAGGCATCACCGGCCGCTTCGGCCAAGGTGTGGCCAGAAGGATGATGGAAGTAGGCTCCCATGTGGTGGCCGGGGTGACGCCGGGTCGCGGGGGGCAGAGCGTCTGGGGCGTGCCTGTCTTCAACACGGTGGCCGAGGCCATGGACCGAGTCGGCGATGTGGATGCGGCCGTCACCGTGGTCCCGGGGCCGCAGGCAAAAGGGGCGGTTGTAGAGGCCTTCGAAGCAGGCATTTCCACCGTATTGATGCGGGTGGAGCGGGTGCCGCTGCACGATGCCTTGGAAATCATCGCCCACGCCAAAAAGCGCGGCTTCCAGTTGCTCGGTCCGGGATCTGCAGGCCTGGTCACCCCGGGACGGGCGAGTCTCGGCGGCCTGGGGGGATTTGTAGGCTCCTCGGACCTCCCTCAAATCGCCTTCAAGCCCGGTAGGATCGGGGTGGTCTCCCGAAGCGGGGGCCAAACTACAACGCTTTCCTGGGTGGTGTGCCAGGCCGGCTTCGGCATCTCCACAGCGGTTCATTTGGGATCCGAGCCAGTACTCGGTCTCACCTTGGCCGAGATACTCCCCCTCTTTGAGGCCGATGATGAAACAGACGGTGTGGTCTACTTCGGGGAGATAGGCACGGTAATGGAGGAGGAAGCGACCGAAGTGATCAAGAGCGGGGCGTACACAAAGCCCCTCATAGCCTATATAGCCGGCAAGGGAATGCCCCAGGGGCTCAGGTTCTCGCATGCAAGCGCCATTGTGGAGGGCGGCAAGGGCTCGGCCGAGGGCAAGATAGAGGCCCTCAAAAGCGCCGGGGCCCATGTGGTGGACCGCCCGGACGATCTGGGCGGGAAGCTCAAGGAAATCTTCGGTCGGCCGGCAGGAGGGGAGGTTTAGTATGCCCGAGATTCTACGTTCAATGCTCTATGTCCCGGCCAACAGCTGGCGCATGATAAACAACGCCCTCTCCGAAGGAGCGGACGCGGTCATCCTCGACCTGGAAGACGCTTGCCCCATTGCGGAGAAAGAGACCGGGAGAATCTTTGCCAGGGACGCCCTGCCCCTTCTCAAGGAGCACGGCGTAGAGGCTTGGGTCAGGGTAAACTCCTTGGAGACCGGACTCACTGAGACCGACCTGGCCTACATAGTAAGTCCTCACCTTGATGGGGTTATGCTCGCAAAGACGGATTCGGCCGAAGACTTGAAAAAGGTGGAAGCGGTTATCCAGGGCTTGGAGGCCGACAAGGGAATCGAGGCCGGAAAAGTGGCGCTCGCCGCCCTTTTGGAGACCCCCAGGGCGATCGAGGGTGTCAGAGAAATAGTCCGTGCCACACCCAGGCTCAAGGCAGTGGCCTTCGGTGCGGGAGACTTCTCCAGAGAAATGGGGGCCGGCATGGGGGTGACCAAGCTCAGCCCGGAAGAATATTTCCCCATGGTCCTTTACGCCCGTTCTGCAATAGCCCTTGCAGCCAGGGCCGCGGGTGTCGCTGCCATTGATTCACCGTACTTCGGCCTGGTGATCGACCTCAAGGGACTGGCAAAGGAGTCAGAGAAGGTAAGGCTTCTCGGCTTCTCAGGCAAACAGGCCACCCACCCCAGGCACGTGGGCCCCATAAACCAAGCATTCAGCCCGTCCGAGGAGGAAATCGACTTTGCTAAGCGGCTGGTCGAGGCCTTTGACCAGGCCCAGGCCAAGGGGCTGGGAGCGACCTCCATGGGCGGCAAGATGATCGACTATAGCTCTGCAAAGCGCGCCCGGGCGCTGCTTGAGCTGGCCGACGCAGTGGCGGCCAAAACCCACGGGACGTAGGGAGAATGCCATGACCTTGTCCGGAGTCTACGCTGACTTCGTACAGGGCCTGAACTACGAGGCCCTACCCGAGGTTACCAAGGCCCAGACCAAGAAATTGGTCCTGGACTTGGTCGGCGTAGCGCTCGCCGGATACAAGCTCATGGATTTTCCTAAACTCACAGTCGGTTATATCTCTGAGCTGGGAGGGAAACCCGAGGCCACCGCAATAGGGGCTTCCTCTCGTCTTCCCGCCCCTTCAGCCGCCCTTGCCAATGCAACCTGCGCACACGCCTTGGATATGGACGACGGACACCGCTTCGCCGCTCTCCACCCCGGGGTGGTCATTATACCAGCCGCCCTGGCTGCGGCCGAGGCGGCAGGCTCGTCCACAAAGGACCTCCTGGCAGGCATTACCGCGGGATATGAAGTCATGATCCGCATCGGCCGGGCCGTCAACCCGTCAAGTCTGAACCGGGGATTTCACGCCACCGGAATCACAGGCGTTTTCGGCGCGGCCTCGGCCGCAGCCCGGGTAACGGGCCTGAGCAAAGATCAAATCTGCGGGGCCCTGGGCCTGGCAGGTCTTCAGGCCTCCGGGATCCTCCAGGTCAACCACGACACCCAAGGAGCGCGGGTTAAACCTATCAATCCGGCAAAAGCGGCCCAGTCCGGAATCTACGCAGCCGCCCTGGCCCAACGTGGGGCTAAGGGCCCGGCGGAGATCTTCGAGGGCGAGGACGGCTTCTTCAGGGCCTTCAGCGACCAAGTGGACTCAGACGCTGCGGTCGAGGGCCTTGGAAAGGAATTCGAAATAGACAACAGCTACTTGAAACTCTACGCGGCCTGCAGACACGCTCATGCAGCCCTGGACGCCCTGCTCGAGGCCTGGCCTCTAGATGGAAATCCCGAGGAAATAGAAGAGATCCTTGTCGAGACCTACCCCGCGGCCATACGGCTGGCAGGGATACCTGAACCGGACACCGCATCCGCTGCCAGGTTCTCCATACAACTCACCCTGGCCCTGGGGATCAAGTACCGGGATGCGGGTGCGGATCGCTATACAGGTGAAAACGCCAATGATCCGACCTTGCGGTCCTTGGCCCGCAAGGTCAGGCTCGTTGCCTCCGAGCGATGGGAAAAACTCTACCCTCATAAGAGGGGAGCGACTGTCACTATCAATGCACGCGGCAAGCGTTTTTCCGGTGAAGTGGAGCTGGCCAAGGGAGAGCCTGAAAATCCGGCCTCTTGGGAAGAAGTAAGCTCAAAATTCATGAAGAACTGTTCTCTGGCGCTGCCGCCCGATGAAGCCGAGGCCTTGGCCCGGACCATTGGAGAGCTCGACCAGGTGGACCTCGCGGCTCTGACAAAGCCGCTTGGCCTGATCAAGCCCTCTTGTTGGTCTGAGAGCCCGGAATAGGCAGGCGAATCAGGCGCTGCAAGCCCCATGAAGCTTGAGGAGTCCCCTATGATCAAGGCAATACTGGGCTATGACATCGAGCCTCGTCTGAGCGAAGAGGAGTATGACCGCTGGCTGAGGGAAATCCATATCCCGGACCTCAAGCGTATACCCGGACTGAAAAAGATCGTCCTCAACACGGTCAGGGAAAAGGTGAGGGAAGGAGAGACATTCTACAGGATCGCCGAGCTCCACTATGAAAGCTGGGAGGACTTCAGGCGAGCTTCCGAGTGGAGGAAGCGGAATCCCCTTCCCCCGGAGCATAGCCCTGAGGGGAAGACTGCATTTCGGTTTTACGTGGTGTGTGACTCCGAAGAGATAACGGTTTAAGGCCGACTGAATTTCTGCTTGGGAAGATCGATATGGTAGACAGAGTAAGAGCTGATGATTTGATCCTCTTTACCCCTGATCCCGGGAGTATCCAGTGGGACGTAGAAGTGGATGTCCTGGTGATCGGGTGCGGAGGATGCGGCCTTACAGCGGCCTTGTCCGCGGCTCAGGCCGGAGCGAGCGTCCTGGTTGTGGAAAAGGAGGACAAGCCGGGCGGGAACACCTCTCTCAGCCAGGGCATGATACCGGCGGCCGGGTCACGTGTTCAAAGGGAGGCCGGTGTGGATGATACGCCGGAGCTGATGGCCGAAGATATTCTCCGAAAGAATCACAATGAAAGCGACCCTGAACTGACCCGCCGTGTGGCCGAGGAATCCGGACGGCTGGTGGACTGGCTGACAGACGACTTGGGTATTTCTCTTCACTTGGTGACAGATTTTCTTTACCCGGGGCACTCCAGACACCGGATCCACGCCCCGGGCAACACTAAAGGCACCTTTCTGGTAAATGCCCTGCTGGGCGCAGCAGTCAAGTACGACCAAATAGACATAGCCTACGGTGCACCCGCCAAGAGGATTATCGCCTCTGAGGCCGAAAAGGCGGTGCTGGGGGCCGAAGTGGAGATTGAGGGCATCGGGCTCAACCGCGCCAGGGCCCGAAAGACCATCCTCGCCTTGAACGGTTTTGGGGCGAATCCTGAGATGGTGGCCAGATACATACCGGAGATGGCCGGGGCTTACTACTTCGGGCATGAGGGGAATACGGGCGAGGGGATCCTATGGGGGGAAGCCCTGGGCGCCGAGCTCATCCACATGAGCGCCTACCAGGCGCACGGCTCGGTGGCCCACCCGCACGGGACGCTTTTGACTTGGGCAGTCATCAGTCTGGGAGGATACCAGGTCAACCGCCAGGGCCTGCGCTTTGTAAACGAGGACCACGGCTATTCGGAACACTCCCTGGATGTCCTGGCACAGCCGGGAGGGGTGGCCGTAGAGATCTTTGACCAGCGGATATATGACAAGATCCGGGAGTATGAGGACTTTCAAAGATGCTTAGAAATGGGCGCAGTGAAAACGGGAGAGTCCATTGAGGCTATTGCATCCCTTTTCGGGATGGATCCCGAGGTGCTGAAGGCCGCACACCTGGATTTTCAGGGGGCCGCCTGCGAAGGGGCAGCCGACTCTATGGGCCGCACTGACGTAAAACAGCCCCTCTCGCCTCCTTTTTATGCTGTTCAGGTGACCGGTGCGCTCTTCCACACTCAGGGGGGGTTGAAGGTCGATCATCACGGTAGGGTTATCAGCTCCTCCGGAGGGGTGATTCCCAATTTGTACGCCGGAGGTGGTACCGCCGCCGGCTTTTCCGGCAACCGTGTGTCCGGATATCTTTCCGCCAATGGGCTTTTGGCAGCGTTGACATTAGGCCGGCTTGCCGGTCGGCACGCTGGGGAGACCGCGGCCTCAGAGAGTTAATGGGGGCGTGATCGTCCGGGAGGCCGGACGGGTGTTTGATAATCCTTATCTGTCTTTGGACCAGGGGGAGGGTAGCTATGAACGACAAGATCAAAAGGACCGGACAAACACGCAGGGATTTCTTGAAGACGGTGGCTGTTGCCGGCGGTGCTGCAGCAGTTGGAGGCCTGGGGTTTCCGGCCGTGCTCAGGGCAACGCCCAAGGAAATTCCTATCGGCCAGATACATCCACTTTCAGGGTTCTTGGCCTTCGACGGCCAGGAGCTCTCCAACGGGTTCAAGCTGGCCGTAGACGAGATCAATGCAGCGGGCGGCATCAAGTCCATGGGCGGGGCGAAGCTCAAGGTACTGACCAGGGACTCCGAGGGGAAGCCGCAGGTGGCCATTCAAGAGGTTGAACGCCTTTACAATGCAGGCGCTGTAGCCGTGGTGGGATGCTATCAGTCCGCGGTCACACTTGTAGCCACCCAAATTGCAGAAAAATTAAAAGTACCCTTTGTGGTCTCGGTGGCCGTGGCGGACAATGTCACCGAGCGCGGGTTCAAGTACACCTTCAGGGTGCAGCCAAACGCCCGTCAGATGGCCAGAGATACCATGCAGTACCTCTCGGAGATAATCAAGGCCAAGAATAGCGGAGCGGAGACCATTGCCTACCTGCACGACGACACTGATTTCGGGACCTCTCTTTCCAAACACGTGGCCGAATTTGCGCCTGAGTTCGGTCTCAAGGTCATAGAGGATGTGCCCTACAGCCCCCGGGCCGCGGATGTCACCACCGAGGTGGGCAAGATCAAGGCGGCCGGTGCGGACATTGTTATGGACACAGGGTACTTCGGAGACGGAGTCCGGGTCTATAAGACCATGCGAGAC
>JBKHIW010000075.1:0-7842 GCA_046538465.1 Desulfobacteraceae bacterium
GTCAACTTTTTGCAGCACAGCCTGCCAAGGACAATATGGGGTTGACAGTCCGCCTAGGGTGATATATGCTTTATATATCACCCTAGGCGGAGGAAAAATTGGCGACCCAAAGGACAATAATTACAATCTCCGATGATGACAAATCCTGGCTCGAAAGTTACAGCAAAACGACCGGAGTGCCCATGGCGGAGGTCGTAAGAACAGCCATCAAGCGGCTGAGAGAGCAGGAGTCAGTATCCGCTTACCATGCTCTCCTGCAGCAGACCAAGGGCATCTGGAAAAAAGGCGAAGGATTGGCCTATCAGGAGAGGCTGCGGTCCGAGTGGCGATGAAAAGGCGCATGGAAAGGCTTCTGGATTCCGTCATCCTCATTGACCATTTCAATGGTGTTCCCGAAGCCACCGCCTTCATTTCCACCCTGGATCCCCTTAGAACCGCCATCTCAGTCATCACCCGCTCAGAAATCCTGGTGGGCTTTAATGCGGAGGAGCAGGAAAGGCCACGGGCCCTCTTGGATCAGTATATCCTCCTGGAAATCGGGAAAGAGGCGGCGGACAAAGCCGCAGCCTTGAGACGAGAACACGGCTGGAAACTTCCCGATGCTTTTCAGGCGGCCCTGGCGACCATCGCAGGGGTCAGATTGTGCACCCGGAACACCAAGGATTTCGATCCTGCCGTACATCCCTTTGTGGAGGTCCCCTACCGCCTGAATAGACCCTGAAACCATTGACTCCTCCCCAAACTGAGCGATTCTCAGCTGAACAAGCCTCGCGGAGGCCAAGCAGGCCATCACATTCGACGTTCAAAGTGGAATTGACGGGTTTTGATTTTCCTGTGGGGATCTGATAGCAGGGGGCGGAAACCCTGAAAGGAGACCCGCCCATGATGCCCACAAGAGAGATCCTGACCCTTGGCCTTCGATGGGAGCTCGTCCCGCAATTTTTGTGCTTCTCATGTTTTATCCTGCACATCAGCAATTGTAACATAAAGCTGGGCTATGACTTCATACAAGCCCTTCGGAATAAAACTACCGGCATCAAGGGTGAATAATACCTCGGTCAAATCTTCCCGCTTTTCAATGGGAAGTCCCTTTTCTTCGGCAATTTCAATCATTCTATCTTCCAAACGGACCTTTCCTATTCCCTTGACCGTTTTCTTTGTGCCCTGATCTTCCCCGGCGGCCCGCCTGAGCGCCCGGCGTGACAAACAACCCTTCGCTTTACCGTGATGAGACCCCTCGAGGGGCCGGGCGCAGGCGGTGTCTTATATGCCGTCGCAAGATTTCGACAACCACCGGAGGGGGTTTAAGACCCGCCACATGAAGACAGACGTTTTCATGATCAGGGGTGAGCCGAACCGCAGGACAGGTAATGTGCGTTTGGATCAGGGGATTCCTATGGCTGGACCTTAATTTATCGGATTTTCCTGTTTGACTAATCATATTAGCCCATGAGACAACCTCGAGCGGCTGAAGGCTCATCGGATCGCAGTCCTGTGCAGGCACCGGCCGGGCCTTTTTTCTCAGCCGCCACTGATAACGATTTAGCATCTTCGAATGAGCGCAAATGTCTTGCTCAAAGGCCTTGACCATTGAATCTGCACGGTTTCTGCAGATTCTCTTCAACCGCGACACCCGGGAGGAGAAACGAGATGAAACCATCGAGAAACGTGTTTGCCACCAGGTGGGGGATAATTGCAGTGGGCGGGCTCATCGGAATCTTGGCTGCGCTGCTCCAGAAGTGGGGAAACCCCGGAAACATGGGGATCTGCGTAGCTTGCTTCGAGCGGGACGCCTCCGGGGCCCTCGGCCTGCATCGGGCCGAAGTGGTCCAGTACATGCGACCCGAGATCATCGGGTTTGTGCTGGGCGCGCTCGTCGCGGCCTATGCCTCGCATGAGTTTCGCCCCAGGCTCGGGTCGGCCCCCATTGTTAGATTCGTCCTCGGCGCCTTTGCCATGATCGGGGCCCTGGTGTTTCTGGGCTGCCCCTGGCGGGCCGTGTTGCGCCTTGCAGGGGGTGACGGCAATGCCATCCTTGGGATCGCCGGGCTTGTCTTCGGCATTTGGATCGGGACCTTGTTTCTGAAACAGGGGTACAACCTGGGCCGAGCCGAAAAGACCCATACGGCCGCTGGGTGGATCCTGGCCCTGATAATGCTGGGTTTTCTGGCCCTGCGCTTGGTGTTCCCCCCCATGGAAGGGCAGGCTCAGAGCGGCGTGCTGTTTTACAGTCTCAAGGGGCCGGGCGCAATGTACGCACCCTTGTGGGTTTCTCTGCTCATCGGCCTGGCTATCGGCTTCGCGGCCCAGCGAAGCCGGTTCTGCACCATGGGGGCCGTTCGCGATCTGCTTCTGTTTCGCCAGACGCACCTGCTGCTGGGCTTGATCGCCCTGGTGGTGCTCGCCTTTCTCACCAACCTGATCTTGGGGCAGTTTCACCCGGGGTTCACAGATCAGCCTGTCGCCCATACCATGCACGTGTGGAACTTCGGAGGCATGGTCCTGGCCGGTCTGGCTTTCGCTCTCGCAGGCGGATGCCCCGGCCGCCAGCTCTTCCTGGCCGGTGAAGGGGACGGCGATGCAGCGGTGTTTGTGCTGGGAATGATTGTGGGAGCGGCTTTCTCACACAACTTCGGTCTGGCGAGCTCGCCCCAGGGAGTCGGTCCTCACGGAATCGCAGCCGTGGTTATCGGGCTTCTCGTCTGCCTGTTCATCGGGTTCACCATGAGGAAAAAGGCCGCCTAGAACAAAGGAGGGACGGAAGATGAGCCAGATAGTCGATGCAAGGGGACTGAGCTGCCCGCAGCCCGTTCTCATGACGCTGGATGAGATCAAGAGACAAGCAAAAGGAGAGATCGAAATCCTGGTGGACACGGACACATCCAAGGAAAACGTGAGCCGGGCCGCCCAGAGCCAGGGTTGGCGGATCATAGAAGTCTCCGAGGAAGAGGGCGGCTACCGCGTCTCGATCCGGAAGGGGTGATCACCGCTGTGCTCGACATGCTCAAGAAAGGGCGCCCTCGCACGGTCAAGAAGGCGGAGAATCGAGGCCGGGGGATCTTGGTCTTCGACCACACCAGCGAGGTGATCCGCGCGGAGACCGTGCTGAAGTCCGAAAAGTGGACCGTTCGGGTCATGGGGCCCCCGCCGGAGATCCGGAGCGGATGCGATCTGGTCATAGAGTTCCCCCTCATGGAGGAGCTGAACATCTTGAGGACCCTCGAGGCCTCGGCGGTCGTTCCTCTCCAGGTGGTGCCTGTGAGCAGCCCCCTGCTCCAGCCCGTGGAACTCTTCCAAACCAAGGTGCTGGGCGGCTACCTCATGGTCCGGGCGGCCAACATGAAGCTGACGGTGGACATGGACACGCGGACCATAGTGAACGTCTCCGGCGGCGGATGCCCGGACGTCCCTTACCTGGCCCGGGAGATGGTCGGAAAGACCCTCGAAGAGGCCCAGGAGCCCAGGGAGATCGGCCACACCCTGTGCGGCTACGCCCTGCAGCTGGCTTACGAGGAGATGAGAAGACAATGCTCGCAGTAGTAGGCGCCGTCCCGGACGACGACCTCCCCCTGGTCGAGGGCGAGGCGAGTCTCCAAGACGACCGCATCCTCATTGAAGGCTACGAGATTCCCGTGAACCGGGGGACACCCGCCCTGCTGGCCGCCGCCGTCAAGGCAGGGGAGGCGCTGAACGGGCCTCTCCCCTTGGCGTGCCTGGTCGGAGACACCGGACGGGGGCACGGCAGCCGCAGGCTCTACGATCACCTGGTCCGGGGCGGCGGCGCGCTCCGGGCGGGGGTCGTGGTCTTTCACTATCTCCAGCCTGATGTGGACTGGCACAACAAGGTCCTCTTCGCCGTCGAAGAATGCACGCCGCGTCCCACGCTCATCGCCGACGCCGGGTTCATGTACGCGGCCAAGATGAGCGGTCAGTCCGAGGCCTATGACCTCTTCACCCCGGACGCTGGGGAGCTGGCCTTCCTGGCCGACGAAGAGGCGCCCCATCCCTTTTACACCCGCGGCTTCATACTTCACGAGGAGAACCGGATCCCCGAGCTGATCGAGCGGGCATACGCGCACAAAAACGCCGCCCGTTGTCTACTGGTGAAGGGGAAGCAGGACCATGTGGCCACCGGGAATGGGATCCACGCCGTCATCGACCACCCGGCGAACGAGGCCCTGGAGGCCATGGGAGGCACAGGGGACAGCCTCACGGGCGTGGCGTCCGCGCTGATCGCTTCGGGCACCGAAACCCTGGAGGCCGCGGTCCTGGCGGCCCGCGTCAACCGCCTCGCCGGACATTTGGCCGACCCGACCCCCGCCGGCCAGGTCATGGAGGTGATCGAGCAAATCCCAGCGGCCATGGCGGAACTGCTGGAGCGGGAGAAGGCGGCCCGGGAGTCGCAACGCCGTGGTTGACAGGCCGGTCATCCATAAAGGTCCGGTTTCGCTCGGTCTTCCGAACCTAAGAGAGATTTCGATAGCTGTCCCAGAGGTCCATGTATGCCTTCTCGAAGGATCGTCCTTCCGCGTACCTCCGGGCGCTTTGTTTCATGGCGTTGAGTAAATCCGGGTAATCGATGAGATTCAGCAGGGCCCGGGTGAATTTTTGTTCGTCGCCGGCCGGGATGACGAATCCCGTTTCTCCGGGAATCAGGTTTTCCTTGGGCCCCCCCTCGTCGGTGACCACCACGGGCAGTCCCGAGGCCTGAGCCTCGAGAATCACGTTGCCGAAGGTGTCTGTAGTCGATGGAAAGACGAAGATGTCGCTCGAGGCATAAGCCTGGCAAAGGTCTTCCCCATCCAGGAATCCCGTAAAGGTAACGGGGAGATCGGCTACACGTCGTTTCATTTCCCGTAAGTACGGCCCATCCCCCACGATGACCAGATGGATGTTGTCGCGAGCTTCATGCAGTTCCCGAAAGACCTTTTCGAGCAGATCCACGTTTTTTTCTTTGGAGACACGCCCAACATACAGCAGTTTCAGAATCCCCTCGTTGAGCCGGTAGCGGCTGCTGAAAAACCCGTTCCTCTTGGAGGGGTGGAAGGTAAGGCTGTCGATCCCTCGGGGATAGAAGCGGATCTTGTGCTCGGGAACCCCCTTGGACTGGAGCTCATCCCCGATGGCGTGCGACGGGACGTAGATGGCGTCCATCTGATTGTAGTACCAGAGGGTGTACCGCCACATGAGCCCTTCCATGGCTGCGTCCTCGGTGAACTGAGCCACGTACTGAGGGAGGGCCGTGTGATAGGTGCTGCAAATCGGGAGCTTGAGGATGCGGGCGATGGCCAGGGCCGCGAGGCCGATGGGGCCCGGTGTGGCGGAGTGAATGTGGGTGAAAGACTCCTCGTAGCAGTAGTGAAGCATTTCCAGCAGGGGAGGATAGAAAAGCTTCATGTCCGGATACTCGGGCATATCATAGGTGCCGATGGGGGTGAAGTTGACCACTCCGGTGGTGTCGGGTTCGGGGTTGCATGTGATGATGACCTGCTGTTTCTGGTTTTTCAGGGCCATTTTTACGTGCAGCTGAAGCGTCTTGGCCACCCCGTTGACCTCGTAGAAGGTGTCGGTGAAGTGGGCGATCTTGAGCCGTTTGGGCGTGTCACTTCGCCCGCCGTGGAGGTGAGCACGGCAGTGATCACAGAATCGGCGGTCCTTGGTGAAGACCGAGTAGGCGACGAAGTAAGGCGCGAGCATGGTGTAAAGAGACCCGGCCGATCCGATGGTGTGGAACAGATGAAAGAGGTTCGCGCCGGAAAGGCTGGCCATGATGGCGTCCGCGAACTGCCGCAGGATCTTGTCCGACATATCCACAACAAAGCCGTACCAGGTCTCCTCGCCGCCCAGAGGACCTGGGGGGGATTTTCGAAGAAAACGGTTCATCCGCTCGTTGCCGGCAATGACCCACTTGGCCTCCTTCTGCAGAAGCCCCGTCAAGGTGCTCGGCGAGGGCCGGTTGAACGGCAGCCTCGGCATGTGAACGGCCAAGGTGGTTTTCAGCCTGTCCAACAAATGCGGCTCCTCGCCGCCGGACGGCTTCAGTGCCCGATCCACGAAGCGAAAGAGAAGCTCCCGGCTGATGAAGCGATCCAGAGAGAGCTTCCGGCCATAGAACTGGTAAGCGATGCTGTAGATGTTGTGGGCCAGGGTCTTGGGGGACGAAGACCGGCCCTCCACAACCCCTCTTCCGCGGGCGGCCCCGGAGAGGAACTCATCGACGGTGTCCGCACCGTCCACGACCGTCCAGGTGCTCGCGATGTTCAAGGCGCTGTGGTCGTCGGAGCCCCCGATGAGTCGCTTCTTCCAGGGGTGGACGCCGAAGGGGGCCATCCCGTGCTTGCTTTCGAGAAAATCCAGATCCTGCTCGGTGAGCCGGTTCAGAATTTCGCAAAGGATCCGGTTCTGGTACTCGTCCCTCGATCCGTTCAGCTCGAAGGTGTTGAACAGGAGCAGGAGCTTCTCTACATGATCAGTCGTGAGCCGATCGTTGACACTGAACAAAGGATGGGCCACGGCGTGGGCGATCCCCTCCCGGTTCAGGTAGGGAACGAACTCGAATACGTTTTCCCGAAGGCGGGTGATGTCCTCGTGCTGGGCTTCCGTGATGTTGTGGACCAGGACATGCAGCTTGCAGCCGTCCTCCGGAAAATAGGTGGTGACCTCCTCACTGACAAAGGTGTTCTCCAGGTGTGCGATCTCGAGGCTGCCGGCGATGGTGTTGTGGTCCGTGATGGTCACGAAGTGCATCCCCCGAGCCCTGGCTATCGCGTAAAGTTGGGACGGCTCGGTGTAGCTCTCCGAACATCCGATTCGTCGAAGAATCCATCCGGAAGGCCTGGTGGAAAACTTGGAGTGAACATGGAGATCGGCCCGTCTCGGCCTAGGTTTCATGGTTAAGTCCTCCGTGGTTCGAAATGCAAAGGGGAGCCCGGCCGGGCCCCGTCATTGAGATTTGCATCGTGTAAACCCTCCGCATTGTATATGCGTTAAAATTGTGTGCGGATTGTGTTCATGATCCCCCGGGGGCGTGGCTCAGAGAATCCACTGCGGGCCTAATCTGGGCCGCACAGCAGAGAGGCATAAGCCCGGTATGACGTTGAGTGCGACTATAGAACAGCGACGGCTTTGGAAGGGCCTCCCGGATCACTGTCCGGCTCCGGTCTGGCGGCGTTTTCACTGCGGCGCTTCAAGAACGGGTGTGGCCCGGGACGCCTGGTTCGTGCTGATAACCCAATTTTTGTCTCTCACTCCTCTGGGCCTGGACCATTTTCGCTTCCTGTCACTATATCGTGTCCATCCATGATGTAACGCCTTGTGAAAATTGAGGATTCGGAACATCAAATGCACATTTTATAGTGAATATCATCTTCTTCCCTATAATTATATGTAGCTAAACAACTAATATCAGTAGCTATAAAAGAAGGTAAAAGGACTATATAAGCCAGAAGATAGTCCTCATAAACCCAGCAAAGGTATACAGTCATCATACAAAAATTCTCGAAGACAGCAACCTATTCCTCGATGATAACCCTGTCATTGCAAATATCGTCTATCAAGACCTGAGCAAGGACACGGCACTCGGAAAGCCCGGGGCCCGCGGCAAGGGTATTCGGATTCCTCCCTGCTCTACGATGTACTCAGGATGATCAGCCGACTGGTAAAGAGAGCCCGGGAAGGCCTGAGCGGCATGGTGGACCCGTTTACAGCCCACACCAAGAGGGCCAAGAGGCGTATGCTCGGTATCCTAAACGCCAAGGGCAATCCCCAGAGGGATCAAGGATGTCTATCTACATGCCCCCTCTGTGAGATCCGCTACACCTCAATATCGGGGCTCATCGAATC
>JBKHIW010000076.1:0-7778 GCA_046538465.1 Desulfobacteraceae bacterium
GAGATCGCCTCGGCCATCCAGGATTTCCTTGCCTCCGGGGCCGGGCTGATACTGGTTGCCGGGGGTATGAGCGTTGATCCGGACGACGTGAGCCGCCTGGCCATCGCAGACGCAGGGGCTACCGATGTGGTCTACGGCACCCCGGTCCTGCCCGGGGCTATGTTGCTTTACGGCCGCCTGGGACAGGTGCCTGTCCTGGGAATCCCGGCCTGCGTCCTCTATTATCGCGCAACCGTTCTGGATCTCATACTTCCCCGGGTGGTGGCCGGTGAATCAATCACCCGCCGGGACCTCGCCGCCATGGCCCACGGGGGTCTCTGTCTGAACTGCGATAAATGCAGATTTCCGATTTGCCCGTTCGGCAAGTAATCCTTCTTGCCTCCAACGGCCGCTGAAAGGGCTAAAAGCTGCGGGAGAGGAGGTATGAATTCAAGGCCAGAAGATCCCGGCGGGTCCTGGAATCCGGAAACACCTCGAGTTCCCGTGCGGCCAGTTCGGCCTGGACCCGGGCCTCAGCCCTGATATCCGCCAGCCCGCCCGAATGCCTGACCAACTTTATTATCCTTTTGTAGTCCTCTTCTGTGGCCTGTCCGGTCTTGAACGGCCTGGAGAGTTCTCCGACCATGCCTCGATCCATGCCCTCCATAGCGAGAATCAAGGGCAATGTGATCTTTCCTTCGCGCAAATCCTTTCCCACCGGCTTTCCGAATACTTCCTCTGTGGAGGTGTAGTCCAGCAGGTCGTCGATCAATTGGAATGCGATTCCCAAATGGAGGCCGAATCTGCGCAGGCTCCCAACCTCCGATTCCCCCGCTCCGGCCATGATACCTCCGCAGGCGCATGCAGCGGAGATCAAGGCAGCCGTCTTACCGGTTATCACCTCCATATAGAGATCCCTGGTCATCTCCCAGTTTTGGGTGTTGGCCAGCTCCAGCATCTGGGCCTCGGCCATCTGCCGACCGCATTCCGCAAGCATCTCCATCAACTCGAGGCTCCGGCATTCCACGCACAGCTCGAAGGCCCTGGCGTTTAAAAAATCGCCTCCGAGCACCGCTGCGTGGTTGCCCCAGACCCTTGCAGCCGAGGGCTTATTCCGCCTCAAGTCGGCGTTGTCAAGGACATCATCATGAAGCAGGCTCGCTGCGTGCACATACTCGAAAATTACTGAATAACGGTAGACGTCCTCTCCCCTGCAACCGCATAGGCGACTGCACAGCACAAAGAGGACGGGACGCAGCCGCTTGCCTTCACCCAGCACCGAATAAGCGGCTATCTTTTCGGCGAGTTCCACACGGCTCTTGAGGTGCTCATCAAGGGCCGCATTTATGAGCTCCAAATCCCTCCCCAGGTCCGGAAAGCGACCGGGCTCCGGATCCATTGATGATCCCGCCGCCGGTTGTTCTACTAGAAGAGTGTTCACCTGTAATCAATCACCCCGTGCCGGCAAGGCATTCAGCAAAAAGAGAAAAATTAACTTTAGATTTAACTGTATGGAAATGTCAAAGCAAAACGCAGGAGCTGGTTAAAACTCAGGTGATGTCTATGACTTCGCCCACCAAGTCATAAGGATAAGCCTCGGTCACTCTTACCGGTACTATTGCTCCCCAGCCGGGCGCCGTTCCCCTGTTTATCAGCACCCTCCCGTCGATGTCCGGGGCCATTCCTTGGATTCTTCCGCTGAGGAGGAATTCGGTCTCAAAAGAAGGCCCTTCGACAAGGACGGGAAGCGTTTGCCCCACCAAGGTGCGCTTCTTTTTCAACGAAACCTCTTGTTGCAGCTGCATGAGCCTTTCCAGCCGCTTTTCCGCGGTCTTGTGCAAGACCGACCCGCCCGGGCTAGCAGACTTGCGCGCCGCCTTGGTCCCCTTCTCCGGGCTGAATACGAACGCCCCGACGTAATCCAGTCCGGCGTTGGATACGAAATCCAACAGCTCGGCGAACTCCTTTTCCCCTTCGCCCGGGAAGCCCACCAT
The DNA here is from genome assembly GCA_046538465.1 of Desulfobacteraceae bacterium. Taxonomy (GTDB): domain Bacteria; phylum Desulfobacterota; class DSM-4660; order Desulfatiglandales; family HGW-15; genus CAZYJR01. The sequence continues at coordinate 1,974 of JBKHIW010000076.1, forward strand.
CAGCGTAGTGCGGATAAAGATTCTTCGCTTCAGCGCCCGAATTCGCTCCAGTACCGCCCAAGGCTCCGGGTCACCCAAACGGCTCCGCTCCATGCCGCCGAGCAGAGAAGGATTCACATGTTGAAAAGGAATATCCAAGTAAGGACAGATTCTCGGCTCCGTCTCCATAAGATCGAGCAATCCTGATGATATGCCTGATGGGTGGGCGTAGTGAATACGTATCCACGGCACCTTTGTGCCTCTAAGGAGCATCTCCAGAAGGTCCTCCAGGCCCACCTTCCTATCCAAATCCGAGCCGTACCCGGTAGTGTCCTGAGCAACCAGATTCAGCTCAACGGCCCCCTGGTCTTCAAGCATTCCGGCCTCTTCGACCACGGACGCCGGGTTCCGGCTCCGCAGCCTGCCCCTCAATGAAGGGATCCTACAGAAGGTGCAGCGCCGATCACAGCCCTCAGCGATCTTGACAAAGGCGGTATGAAGGCGGCCCGTGCGTGTGCGGGGGGTCCTGTGATCAGCCAGGAAACCGGGGCTGTTTATGAGAAACGGAGAGGGTCCGGGGCGTTCTTCCATGACCTCGGCTATCCTATGTACTGCGCCAGTCCCCACCCACGCGTCCACTTCCGGCATCTCTCTTTGCAGTTTGTACCCGTATCGCTGAACAAAGCACCCCATCACCACTACTCTTTCCAGCTCTCCCCGCTCCTTGCGCGCGGTCATCTCAAGGACTGTCTCTATGCTCTCCTCCACCGCCTCCTGAATAAAACCGCATGTGTTTATAACGACCGTCCGGGCCTCCTTCAGGTCCGAAACCGGCTCATGCCCCATGGACTTCAGGATCCCCAGGGCGTTCTCGCTGTCAACCAGATTCTTGGGGCACCCCAAACTGACCATGAAGATTTTTCGGGGCCTTGAAATAACGCCCTTACGCATCAAGCAAATCCGAGCTGCGCAGCATCTCCCTGATCTCCAAACGGTTCACCGCGTCAGTGAAAAGATCCCCCATCACCTGGTCTGCTTGTCCTACGCCTATGATCTTGACTCGTTCGGCCTGGCCGCTGACGCTCTGCGTGGCCAACACCTCTTCCCCGCTCATCATCCTGGCCTCGTAGCTCATCTCAGCCTTCCATTTTCTGTCCACCAAATCCAGCTTGAACTCCCGAAGGGCAACCAGAAGCACGACATCCGCCTCTGAGCGCCTCTCAGCCACCTCGGCCCCCAAGGCCCTGAGCCTTGTTCCAAAGACCTCCTTGAACAATTCGGGCACATTGTAGAGCCCTCTTTCCAATGGTGTGCCTTCCCCGCGCTCCAAGTGCAGGGACAAGGTCCCCGGGTAGTATTTGTACTCTCTCCAGGCCCCGGGACCCAGCACCTCTTCGTCTTTGCGCTCATCCTTGAAATCCACATATGCAAGCACGCCATCGAGCATGTTTGCTGCTTCAGGAATACGATAGGTCACCTTCACCTGGTGGACCGAATAGCAACCGGCAAGTACCACGAGCCAGCAAAGCACCCACAGGACTGACCTATATGCTTGCCTTCTCTCTCCCATTTTCCTAACCTCCCTCACACCGGGATCCCTCCTTAAGAGGGCCTTCCCCCCGCCCGGGCGCATATGCGAGGGCTGGGCCGGACCGCCTACCGCCTGCAGAAAGAGGAGATTCACTTCATGGACAGGGCCTACAGCCGGGGGTCGAGAAACGATCGCAAACTTTTTCTGGAGGCCTGGCGCTTGACCAGGGCCCGCCACGGCGACCTTTTCACCTTTTACCTGCCCGGCATGATCCGATACGGCCGGGAGCGAGGCCGCTACCCGGCGGTCTCCATCACCGGAGACCGCTGCCTCCTCCAGTGCGACCATTGCAGAGGCAGATTACTACAGCCCATGATCCAGGTCAACGAGCCGCAGGAGCTCCTGAGAACAGGAAAGCGCCTGCATGCAGCCGGTGCGCACGGTCTGCTCCTCAGCGGAGGCTCCAACCTCAGTGGCAGGCTCCCCTGGGAGCTTTACTATGACGCTATAGCTCTTCTGGTCCGGCAAACCGGTCTCTTCCTTAGCGCCCACATCGGATTCCCCGACGTCGAAACCTGCAGACGCCTGAGGGACGCAGGCATAAGGCAGGCGCTGGTGGACGTGATAGGAGACGAGCTCACCGCCCGTAAGGTCTATCATCTTGCCGGTGCGGCCGTGGTCTCGGACTCACTGGAATCCATAACTGAAAGCGGACTGCCTATGGCCCCCCACGTGGTCGCCGGCCTCTACTACGGCCGCCTGAGGGGGGAGACGGAGGCCGTTGAAATCATCAGCCGGCATCGACCTCAGGTCCTGGTCTTTGTGGTCCTGACGCCTCTCAAAGGTACGCCCATGGAAAAAGTCAGTCCTCCTTCTCCGCTCGAAGTGGCCCGCCTCATAGCTCTTGCCCGAATCTCCATGCCCGACGTCCCTATTTCCCTGGGGTGCGAACGCCCCCGAAACACCCAGGGCCGGATATTGGAGTCCATGGCCGTCCGCGCCGGCGCCACTCGGATGGCGGTATGGTCGGAAGAGGCGGTGAAGGAGACCATCTCTCTGGGCCTGAGGCCGCGTTTTCAATCCACCTGCTGTTCTCTGGACTATTGTCAGGCGTTTTCCAGACCCAGGCCGCCACTATGAACGACTCCTCAGGCCCTCAAGGAAGTCGTCCACCGCGCGATTGACCTCTTCAGGCTTTTCCACAGCCGCCATATGCCCCGCGCCTTCCACCAGAACAAGCCGGGAACCCGGAATCTCGCGGTAGAGATACTGAGAATAGTGCACCGGGGTCAGGCGGTCCTGGTCCCCGCATATCACCAAGGCGGGGACCGATATATCCCCCACCCGTCCAATCATGTCGAAGCGGTCACAGGCAACGAAATCATTGTATATGACCTGCACAGGACAAAGCCGCATCCTCTCCACCAGGCGATCCTTGACCTCGGCTGAGGCCTCCTTGCCGAAGGCGGCTCGGTCAATGGTCTGAAAAAAGGCCTCCGGGTCGTCCTCCAATGCCTTGAATATCAAGGGCGTCACCCCGAGCCTCGCACCTGTGCCCGCCAGCACTATCCCGGCCAGGCCGGCGGGCTCTGAAGCGGCAATATGAAGCGTGACAGCCCCGCCCATGGAGTGTCCGGCCAGCACATACCCGTCGGACCCTGCGATCTCCCGGACAGCCGCCTTCACCCATTCGGCATAAGCCTCTATGGACTTCTCCCCCTCCCCTTCCGACTCCCCGTGCCCGGGGAGCTCCAGGCGCAAAACCCGCCAGCGTCCGCTCAGCCCCAGCGCCTGGGACTCCCAGACCGAAGAGTCCCCGCCCGCGCCGTGTACAAACACAATCAACGGTTCTGGCCCCTCTCCCGATGGGCCATCCTCGCAGATATTTATCTTCTTGCCGCCGACCATCACTTTCATTTTGATCCCTCCTGCCCTCACGCTTGGAGCCCGGCATCCGATCCCGTTCATCCTATCCATTCATGTCTTTCTTCCTCAATGAGCCGGATAAGGGCGGGCTTTGTGTTGAGTTCCGGGTGTTCGCTTACCGTCTCCAGCAGACGATCCAGAATCCGACCCACCTCAGGTCCGGGTTGAAGCCCTGTCACAGCCATCACCGTGCGGCCGTCTACAGCCAGATCGCCCCGGGAAATGGGATCCCGCTTCATCCCTTCCACCCGCCCGGCGAGTTCGCTCAAGAGACTTTGCCCGGCGTCTGGACGGCCGTGCGCCTCCAGGTCCGCTCTTCGCAATGCGAGCACAGCTTCCACGTTGCCGGGGCCCACCCTCCTTATCCACCTCCTGACAGCGGCGTCGCTCCACTGCTGGCTGTAGCCTATCATATGGTGCCGCACCAAATGTACCACCTTTGCCGTGACCTCCCTGCTGAAGCGCAGCCTTCCCAAGATCTCCTTGCTCAACCCGGCGCCCGCCTCTTCATGCCCTACGAACTGCCAACCCTTTTCATACCTTTTTCTGACCATGGGTTTAGCCGAATCGTGCAACAATGCAGCGAGCCTAAGCTCAGCAGTGGGCTCCACTCGATCCACGGTCTCCAGGGTATGCCTGAGGATGGTGTAGCGATGATAGGAGTTCTGCCTCTTGAGGTGCCCTGCTGCGATCTCCGGCAGCACCTCTCTGAGAAGCCCGGTTCGCTGCATAAGCCTCAACCCCCTGGACGGGGCCGGGGCGAGCAGGATGTGCATCAGCTCATCCCGGACACGCTCCGGAGCCGAGCGATTGATGGCCCCGGAGCGTCTCTTAATCTCTTCCAGTGTCTTGCTCTCTATATCAAGACCCAGGGTGGATGCGAACCGCACCGCACGCATAAGACGCAGCGGGTCCTCGTCGAATCTTCGGGCCGGGGAGCCAGTGGCCCTCACCAAACGCCGTTCGATGTCCTTGAGCCCGCCGAACAAATCCATCAGTCTCCCTGAGCCCGGCTCATAGGCCATAGCATTAATGGTAAAATCCCGGCGGGCCAAATCCTCTCTGAATCCCCCTCCCTCCTTCAATGTGTTGATGTGACAGGTCCTCCCTTCAAGGACCAAGCTCACCGTATCCGGGTGAAGCTGAAAACACGGCAGATGTGAGAATATCGCCTTTACCGCGGAGGCGGGGGCGTCGGTGATCAAGTCCCAGTCTTCCGCTTCGCGGCCCATGCACATATCCCTGACCGCGCCTCCCACTATTAGACCGGAGAATCCTTCGCACTCCAGTGTGGTGATCATCCACCGCACAAATCCGGGCACCGCCTTTGAAAACCGAAATCGTGCACCCTGCCCGGTTCTAATCGTCTCTTTCATCAGCCGTCCCTCTCTTAACCCAGTGCTGAAGTATAAACGCCCTGATACGTCTGAGATCAAGCCGTTTCTCCCCTGCCTGAAAGGAAGCGCCGGCAGCCTTTTTCAAGCAAATCACACGCACCCTTTTCCGCCGAACCATAATAATATATACGACAAAATCTTGACGGAGGTGTCCATGACCGTCAATGGCCCCTTTCACGGGCTTGCAGTCCTTATACCTTTCCGTGATGCTCAAGCACATCTCCAGGGCTTATGGTACAGAGATTGCAGAAAGCGAATCACAGCCGGGGACTGGCAATATGAAAACAACCCCGGTTCGCCGGTACCGCTTATGAGCCAAGCCTTTACAAATCGAAACGCCCCGGCGCCGGGCAAATACACACCGGCCCTTCCACTGGGTGACCTCTTGGTGCGTGAGGGCCTGGTCCGCAGAGATCATGTGGAGCAGGCCCTGGCCATACAACAAAAAGAAAAAGCCCTCAAAAATCTGCCCCTGGGGATCATACTGGTCCGCATCGGCGCCCTTACCGAAGAGCAGGTCCAAGAGCTGCTCCAAAGTCCCGAGCTCAGAAGAAGCATCGGATCTCTGGCGGTGGAAAAGGGCCTGATCAGCCAGGAACAGCTCTCAGCGTGCCTCAGAAAGAAACCCCCGGACAAGCTCATAGGGCAGGCCCTCCAGGACCAAGGCCTGCTTTCCCAAAAGGACTTGGAGGGCTTGGTGCGGGGCCAGATCAATGCCTCCCGATTCGGGGAGTTGGCCCTGAAACAAGGATTTATAAGGGTTGAAGACCTGGAAAGGGCCTCCAAGATTCAAATCGCCCCGAGGAAGCTGGGAGAGATACTCTGCGATCTCGGATATCTGGATCCCATCGACCTGAACCGGGTTTTGGACAAATACGACAAACAGGCTGAGCTTGGAGAAATCCTTCTCAGCATGGGATACCTCACCGAGGAAAAGCTCAAGACCGCGCGCGAAGAAAACAGATTAGGGGC
>JBKHIW010000077.1:0-7756 GCA_046538465.1 Desulfobacteraceae bacterium
TCGGTCCATGAAACCCGCTCCTCGCTTTGTTGTTCCCCGCCGTCTCCCGGGGTTGTCTGAAGGATGCGTCCTGGAAAGGATTTCGACACTTATACAAAAGATCCTCATATGACGCAACGAGGAAAGTTGACACCGATTGCCCTGCAAGATCTGTTCGCCCTTCAATTGAGGGTCGGTGCATGATATATATGACAGGCTTTCTAGCGCAGTAGTAGTGCGGAATAAAGATACGGAGACCGTCGATACCATGCGGATCTTGCTTACAAATGATGACGGAATACACGCCCCCGGCCTGCTGGCTTTATATGAGGCCTTGGCCGGGGAACATGAGATACACGTGGTGGCCCCGGAAATGGAGATGAGTGCAGTTGGTCACGCCATAACACTCAGCTCGCCGTTAAGGGTTAGAGACGTGACCAGAAAAGGAAAATTTTTTGGTCATGGAGTATCTGGAACGCCAGCGGATTGTGTAAAGATTGCTGTTCAAGAGCTATTGCAGGCACCCCCCGACGTGGTCCTCTCGGGTATCAATCCTGGATCCAATGTTGGCGTGAACGTTCTTTACTCAGGCACAGTGTCTGCTGCGACCGAAGGGGCCTTCCTGGGAATACGCTCGGCAGCTGTCTCTTTGGACAACCTCCGGGACCCGGACTTCCGGTTTGCGGCCGCTTTTTCCAAGGAGCTGGTAAGATATTTGGCAGAGAACGGACTTCGCCACGGCACCGCTCTGAACGTAAACATCCCTGCACTTCCACCTTCCCAGATCACGGGTGTGGCCGTGACCAGGCAAGGCGTGGGCCGGTTCAAAGAGAGCTTCGACCGGCGCATCGATCCCAGGGGAAACGCATATTATTGGCTGACGGGCGAAACTCCCCTGGAGGAAAATGCGCCCGACACCGACGCGGCCGCTCTCAGGCAGGGTAAGATCACCATCACCCCTATTCACTTCGACCTGACCAGTGAAGAGGACCTGGAACGGCTGAAAAAGGGCCCTCTACCTGAGCTGGAGCGTTTAGGTGCGCTTCCTGCCTGAAAGTGGGACCACTCTTAATCTCCGGCGTCGGTATCCTGTTCCACCCCTGTGGCGGCGGCCAGCCGCTTGTAAGTCTCAAAGCGTTCCTTGGCGTCCTCCTCGGCCTTCTTGAAAAGGGCCTCGGCATTCTCTGGAAAGGTGCGGGTCAGGCTGGAGTAGCGCACCTCGCCCATGAGGAATCCCTTGAAGTCGCCCTTCGGCTCCTTGGAGTCTAGGATAAAGGGATTTTCGCCCTGTTCCTTCAATCGGGGGTCGAATCTGTAAAGAGGCCAGTATCCGGCCTCCACCGCCTTCTTTTCCTCTTCTTGGCTCAATCCCATATTGATCCCGTGGTTGATGCATGGAGCGTAGGCTATTATCAGGGAGGGCCCCGGATAGCTCTCTGCCTCCAAAAGCGCCTTGAGGTACTGGTTCTTGTTTGCGCCCATGGCCACCGAGGCCACGTAAATGTAGCCGTAGGTTATGGCCATCAGGCCGAGGTCCTTCTTGCGGGTCGGCTTCCCGCCTGCTGCGAATTTGGCCACAGCCCCTGTGGGCGTGGCCTTGGAGGACTGCCCTCCTGTATTGGAGTAGACCTCGGTGTCCAGGACCAGGACATTGACGTCCCTTCCCATGGCCAGCACATGGTCCAGGCCGCCGTAACCTATGTCATAAGCCCAGCCGTCACCTCCGAAGACCCAGATGGATTTCTTGGTGAAATAGTCGCTGTTGTCCAGGATCTCCAGGAGGACCTCGTTTTGATCGACATCACTGTCAAGCATCTCGTTCTCTAAAAGCTCAATGATTCGGTCACCGAGCTCGCGGGACCGCTCGGCGTTGTCGCGCTCATCCAGCCAGCTTTCCAGGGCCTGCTTAAGCTCGTCGGAGAGCTCTGCCTGAAGTGCAGTCCGTATTTTGTCGGCAAGGTAATCCCGCCTTTGGGCGACTGCCAGCTCCATGCCGAAACCATACTCGGCATTGTCTTCAAAGAGGGAGTTGGCCCAGGCCGGACCGTAGCCCTTGTGGTTCACCGTGTACGGACAGCTGGGGGCTGAGCCCCCGTATATCGAAGAGCAGCCTGTGGCGTTGGCTATGAGCATGCGGTCGCCGAAGAGCTGGGTTATCAGCTTTATGTACGGGGTTTCCCCGCACCCGGCGCAGGCCCCGGAAAACTCGAAAAGGGGCTGGCGAAACTGACTTCCCTTGACCGAGGTCACGGGCATGAGGTCCCCGAGGTGAGGCAGGGTGGTGGAGAAGGCGTGGTTGGGGACCTCGGTCTCCACTTGGGTGTAAAAAGGCTTCATTATCAGGGCCTTGTTTTTTGCCGGACAGACATTGGCGCAACTGCCGCAGCCCGTGCAGTCCAGAGGGCTGATCTGGATGCGGTACTTGAGGCCCTTGAGCTCCTTGCCCAGGGCGTCCACGGTCACAAAGCCTTTGGGTGAATCCTGGAGGTCTTCCTCCCTGGCCAGTACCGGGCGGATGACCGCGTGCGGGCAGACAAAAGAGCACTGGTTGCACTGTATGCAGTTCTCCGGCTGCCACTCGGGCACGTTGATCGCGACCCCTCTCTTTTCGTATTTGGTGGTGCCGGTGGGAAACACACCATCCGGGGGCATCTTGCTCACCGGGAGCTGGTCTCCCTTAAGGGCCAGCATGGGGCGCATCACTTCCTTCACAAAGTCGGGTTCATCCCGCTCAGGGTAAGCCTCATGCCCCGCCCGGGCCCAATGCTCCGGGATCTCGATTTCTTCCAGCGCCTCCACGGCCCGATCCACGGCATCAATGTTCATCTGCACCACTTGCTCTCCCTTTTTGCCGTAGGTCTTGTGAATGGCGTCCTTTATGAGGTCAAAGGCCTGCTCCGGAGGGATGACATCGGCTATTTTGAAAAAAGCGGCCTGCATAATCATGTTTATCCTGCCGCCAAGGCCCAGCTCCGAGGCGATTTTTACCGCGTCTATGTTGTAGAACTTGATGTCTCTCTGCGCTAAGGTCCGCTTCATATGATCGGGCAGCTTTTCCTCCATCTCCTCTTTAGTCCAGGGGGAGTTTAGTAGAAAGGTCCCTCCGTTTCGAAGCCCCTCCAGGATTTCGTACTGATTTACAAACGCCGGGTTATGGCATGCCACGAAATCCGACATAGTAAGCAGATAAGGGGATTGTATGCGGTGGGGAGAAAACCGCAGGTGACTGACGGTGATGCCCCCGGACTTCTTGGCATCGTATGAGAAGTAGGCCTGGGCATACATCTCGGTGTTCTCGCCGATAATCTTTATAGCGTTTTTATTGGCACCTACTGTCCCGTCCGAACCGAGACCCCAGAACTTGCATCTCACCGTTCCCTCGGGGGAGGGCTCTATGTCTACGGCCGGATCCAGAGAGGTGTGGGTCACGTCGTCACGGATTCCAACTGTGAAGTGGTTCTTGGGGCGTGCCGAACGAAGGTTGTCGAACACGGCCTTTACCATGGTTGGGGTGAAATCCTTGCTTCCCAGGCCGTAGCGGCCTCCCACCACCACCGGCTTGTCCGCGGTGTCCTGGAAGACTGTGCAGATGTCCTGATACAGAGGCTCTCCTATGCCGCCGGGGCACTTTGTGCGGTCAAGGACCGCGATGGTCCCGGCCGTTGCCGGAAGGGCCCTTAGGAAGTGTTCAACAGAGAAGGGATAGTACAGACGGACCTTGATCAGGCCGACTCCCTCACCCCGGTCATTGAGATAGTTCACTGTTTCTTCTATCACATCACAGCTGGACGCCATGGACACAACGATGCGGTCGGCCTCAGGATCCCCTACATAGTCGAAGAGGCGGTAGCGGCGGCCGACCAAATCACTCACTTTGTCCATCTCTTCCTGTACTATGTGAGGTATCCTGGCGTAAAAGGGGTTGCAGGCCTCCCTGTTCTGGAAAAAAATGTCCGGATTCTGGGCGGTTCCCCTGAGCTGAGGATACTCCGGGTTCATGCATCGACCCCTGAAACGCTCTATGGCGTCCCAGTCGACCAGCTTGGCCATGTCATCGTAATCTATGAGCTCTATTTTTTGGATCTCCATGGAGGTCCTGAATCCGTCGAAAAAGTGTACAAAGGGGAGGGAGGAACGGATACTCGCCAGGTGGGAGACCAGGGCTAAATCCATGACCTCCTGGACAGATGCCGAGGCGAGGAGCGAGAAACCGGTTTGTTTGACCGCGTTTATGTCAGAGTGGTCGCCGAAGATGGAGAGGGCATGAGTAGCGATGGCCCGGGCCGACACATGGAAGACCGAGGGCATTATTTCCCCGGCGATCTTATACATATTAGGAACCATGAGAAGCAAGCCCTGGGAGGCGGTGAAAGTGGTTGGAATGGCGCCTGCCGAGGCCGCACCATGGGCTGCCCCCGCAGCCCCCGCCTCCGATTGCATTTCCACCACTTTGAGTACTTGGCCGAAGATGTTTTTGCGGCCTTGCGCCGCCCATTCATCACAATACTCTCCCATGCTGCTGGATGGAGTTATGGGATATATGGCCGCCACGTCGCTCATGGCATAAGCCACATGGGCTGCAGCCTCGTTTCCTTCCATTGTCTTGGTCTTCGGGCTCATCTTTTAAGTCCTCCATAATGATCAAAGTTGCCGGTGTCTCGAACGCCCGGTCCCCCGCCTCCGGCGGGCTCAGAAGCCCTTGAAACCAGGAAACCGCCAAAAGGTTTGCAAGGGTTTGGATTTGCATCGATGTTGATTCCTTTTATGGGAAAAGATAAAATTCACAGTCTATCTTTAAACAGCCATCATTACAAGGCACAAATTCCACGAGGGCCGTATGAGTAGAAGGGAGTATCCCCCGCAGCCCGTCCCGGCCGTGGCAGGAGTTATTTTTGATAAGGATTCGGTTCTCTTGGCCAGGAGGGCCGCAGAGCCCGCACTCGGCGAGTGGAGCTTGCCCGGGGGTATAGTGGAGCTCGGCGAAAAACTCTTCCAGGCCCTGGAGAGGGAGCTGTTCGAAGAGGCCGGTGTCAAGATCCAAGTGGGAGGGCTGGTGCATGTTGCAGAGCGCATAGTAAGGGATTGCGATGGCAGGATTCGTTTTCATTATGTAATAGCCGATTACTGGGGCAATATAGCGTCCGGCAGCCCGACGGCCGGCTCAGATGTGAAGGACGTCTGTTTGGTGCCTCTGGAAAGGATAGCTTCGCTTCCTCTACCCCCGGAAGTCAAATCGGTCATAGTCAAAGCCGCCGGCCTTCGGGCGCAATCGCGCGCCTGAGCTAGTCTATTAACTGGAAGGTGCGGTCCCAGTGGGGCCAAGACCAATAGATCATAAACGCCTCGCCCTTGATGGAGGACTCCGGCACGAACCCCCAGAATCGGCTGTCGTAGCTGTGGTCTCTGTTGTCCCCCATCACGAAGTAATGGCCGTCGGGTACGGTCACTGGACCGAAGTTGTATTTGCTTCCCGGATTATCAGATCCCCGTGTCCGCGGGGTGTAAGCGCCGTGCTCGTCGCGATATCGCTTGCCGTTTATGTATAACTTCTCGTCTATTATCTCCACGGTGTCTCCCGGCACGCCGATAACCCTCTTGATAAAGTCCTTGCTGGGGTCCACCGGATAGATGAAGACCACGACGTCCCCCCTATCCGGATCACTAACCGGTATGATCTCTTTGCGTATCCATGGTAGCTTTATCCCGTAAATGAACTTGTTTACCAGTATATGATCGCCGACCAGCAGGGTTGGCTCCATGGAGCCTGAGGGGATCTTGAACGCCTGTACGACGAACGTACGGATAAACAAGGCTAGCAGAACAGCTATTGCCGCCGCCTCGGTATACTCCCTCAGGGTGCTCTTTTTTTTTAGGCTCCTCTTGCCTCTTGTCTCCCCGGTCGGGTTCGATTTCAACCCCATCTCCTAACCGCGCTCCAATGAATCGCCGCCTCCGTTGTGACAACGGGGCGGCCGCTTCCAGCATGCGGATATTTGGCACATCCCAGGAGGTTAGTCAAGTCGGAATATCTCTCAAGAGAAAGCCCCGGCGGGGATTTAAAGCCAGGCGGGCTCATGGGCTCTTGATCACCAGGACGGCAGTGTCCTCAAGTGCCCTGACCAGCTTGACGCTTATATCGCCTCGCACGAATTCCTCGGCCTTTGACATCTGCTTCCGCCCGATTACCACCATATCGAACCGTTCCCTTTTAAAGTGCTCGATAATCCCGTCGGTTATCGTCGGGTAGGTCTCTCTGGTCATTTCCGCCCGGATTTTTTCCGGGCTGTAGCCGCAGTTTACCAGCTTATCCTTGGCTTCCGCCAAAACGCTGCCAAGCCGCCCCTTTCGATCCTCCATAAAGCGCCGTCCCATGAATTGCTCTCCCGCCGGCGGTTCCCTGAATATGTGGAGCAGTTTGATGTTGACGGCCTCCTTCTGCATACAGAGGTTGCACAGATAGTCCACCACCGCCCTGGAGCTTACAGAATCATTCAAGGCGACTAGAATCGAGTTGCCCACCGCGGCCTCCGTGAGGTCAGAAATAAGAATAAATGCACCGATTGAGGTCCTCTAAGATCTCGTCCGCAACTTCGTAATAGATCTCGGCGCTCGCTGAAAAGTGCATGAAGACATCATTGAGCATCACAGGTATACACGGGTAGAGTTTTCGCAGGTTTGTCAGTCGCCATCGGTCCAGTATGGAGAAGTCCCCCGGCCTCAGCCGGGCTTCGAGATCCCCGTAGACCGCCTTGTTGCTGCGGATGGAGTAGAGGTCGTGAAACCCCTTGCCCACAGCATAAAGCAGGATGCTCCCTAATCCGAAGAGATCCAGTCCAAAGGGGTTTTCCTCTGCGTCATAATCGTAGTCAAAGTCTATCCAGATGTAATTGCCGGACTCCCTCTCTACTATAATGTGGTCGTTCCGTATGTCCCCGTGCTTGTACCCCTTGCTGTGAAGCAGGCGGATCCCCTCGAAGGCCCTGACCAAACTCTTGAGAATATTCGGCAGGGCCTTTTGAAAATATTTTTCATAGGGTATATTAAGAGAATCGATATAAATATAAAAATTGGGCCCTTTTACAATATCCAAGAGTCGGACATTGTTTCCTTTTTCGTCTCGAAATGATACCCCCTGCATAAAATGAGGATGCTCCCTGACCAACTCCAGGACATCGGCTTCCTTTTCAGGATCTCTGAAGCATCGGATCTTGACGCCGGCCAGTGTGGTTTCAAAACTTTCGTAAAAGCACAGCTTCAGGATTTTTTTATCCCCGGTTTCCGTATCCACAACCTTTTTTACCCAGAACTTGGGATCATCCAAACCGAACCGGGTCTCGCGCTCATGCCCGGTCACCCGGTAGCGTCTCCCACCGATCAGGATCTCGTCTCCATAGTCGATGGAGAAAAAATCAGTAGTATCGCTGAACCGCCTCCCTTCCGTCATGCACTAGAGCCCCTCAAGCATGCGCAGAGGCAGGTCGCTTATGGCCATTTTCACCTTTTCGAGGAAGTTCCGCAGTCCATTGTTCTCGATAACCAGACCGAGGTGCTCGGCGAGCACGCAAAAAGCGTCTACATCGTCTTGATGCAGAGCCCAGGGCTCGCTGTTGTAGATCCTTATCATCCCGATCATGTGGCCGTGTGAAGGAATAGGGACAGAGAGCATGGATACGATGCCCTCCCTGGCTGCGGCCTCGGGGTACTGTACGCGGGGATCGTTTTGCATATCTTCGACAAAGACCGGCTCACCCCGGGAAAAAGAGCACTGATTCTCATC
>JBKHIW010000078.1:0-7716 GCA_046538465.1 Desulfobacteraceae bacterium
ACAGAGCCTTCCAGGATCTTGGTGGCCAGGGGATCCTGGACCATGTGCTGGATGGTCCGTTTGAGCGGCCTGGCGCCGTAGACCGGATCAAAGCCGGTCCTGGCGAGGAACTCCTTTGCTCCGTCCGTCAAGGCCAGGGTTATCTTCTTCTCTGCCAGGCGCTTCTCCAAGTGCCCGAGCTGGATGTCCACAATCTGCTTTATCTCCTCGGTGCCCAGGGCGTTGAACATAATGATGTCGTCTATCCGGTTCAAGAACTCCGGCCTGAAGGTGCTCCTCAGGGCGTCCATCACCCGCTTCTCCGTCTCCTCCTTGTTCCGGTCGCTCATCTCCTGGATCCACTGACTGCCCACATTGGAGGTCATGATCAGGACCGTATTCTTGAAGTCAACGGTGCGGCCCTTGCCGTCGGTCATGCGCCCGTCGTCCAGGATCTGGAGCAGAGCGTTGAACACATCCGGATGGGCCTTCTCGATCTCGTCGAAAAGGACCACCGAGTACGGATGCCGCCTCACCGCCTCGGTGAGGTATCCGCCTTCTTCGTAGCCCACATAGCCGGGCGGCGCGCCGATCAGCCGGGCCACAGAATGCCTCTCCATGTATTCGGTCATGTCTATCCGGATCATGAACTGCTCGTCATCAAAGAGAAACTCGGCAAGGGCCCTGGCCAGCTCCGTCTTTCCCACGCCCGTGGGGCCGAGGAAGATGAACGAGCCCACCGGACGATTGGGATCCTGGAGGCCGGATCGAGCTCTTCTGACCGCGTTTGATACCGCGGCGATGCCCTGTGACTGGCCTACCACGCGCTGAGAGAGGCGCTCCTCCATCTTGATGAGCTTCTCCCGCTCCCCTTCCATGAGTCTGGAGACCGGGATGCCGGTCCACTTGGCCACCACCTCGGCCACGTCCTCGGAGTCCACCTCCTCCTTTAGCATCTTTCTCTCGCCCTGGAGCTCCACCAGCTTTGAGTTTTCCTCCTGAAGCTGCCTTTCCAGTTCGATCAGACGACCGTACTTGAGCTCCGCCGCCCGGGAAAGATCCCCCTGGCGCTCGGCCATCTGTGCCTCTGCCTTGGTGGACTCCAGCTTCTCCTTGATCTCCCGGATGCGGATTATGGCAGCCTTCTCTTCCTGCCAATGCCGGGTCATGTCGTCGGATTCGGCCCGCAGCCCCTCCAAGTCCTTTTCAATCTTTTCCAGGCGCTCCTTGGAGGCCTGGTCCTTTTCCTTCTTCAGGGCCTCGCGCTCAATCTCGAGCTGCGTGATGCGGCGCTGGATGTCATCAATCTCCGCAGGCATGCTGTCGATCTCGATCCTCAGCCTGGAAGTGGCCTCATCTATCAAGTCGATGGCCTTGTCCGGGAGGAACCGATCCGTGATGTACCTGTGGCTCAAAGTGGCCGCAGCCACCAGGGCGGAGTCCTGTATCCTAACCCCGTGATGGACCTCGTACTTCTCCTTCAGACCCCTTAGGATGGAAATGGTGTCCTCCACTGAGGGCTGCTCCACCATCACCGGCTGGAACCTCCGCTCCAGGGCCGCGTCCTTTTCTATATACTTCCTATACTCCTTTATGGTGGTGGCGCCTACGCACCTCAGCTCGCCGCGAGCCAGCGCCGGCTTGAGCATGCTGGAGGCATCCACCGCGCCCTCGGCCGCGCCGGCCCCCACAAGGGTATGCATCTCGTCGATAAAGAGGATTATCTGCCCCTGTGCATCCGTGATCTCCTTTAAAAGGGCCTTCAGCCTGTCCTCGAATTCCCCCCTGTACTTGGCCCCGGCCACCAGGGCCCCCATATCCAGGGCGACCACACGCTTGTCCTTCAAGGTATCCGGTACGTCGCCCCTGACGATCCTCTGGGCCAGGCCTTCCACAATGGCGGTCTTTCCCACTCCCGGCTCTCCGATCAGCACCGGGTTGTTCTTGGTCCTCCTGGACAGGACCTGTATCACCCGTCGGATCTCATCGTCCCGGCCGATAACCGGATCCAGCTTCTCTTTGGAGGCCATATCGGTCAAGTCCTGACTGTAGCGGTCCAGCGCCTGATACTTGTCCTCGGGGTTCTGGTCTGTAACCCTCTGGCCGCCACGCACATCCACCATGGCCTGGAGCAGGGCGTCTCTGGTCATACCTGACCGGGCCATTATCCGGGAGGCCTCTCCCCCCTCTTCAGCCAAGCCCAGCAGGATGTGCTCGATACTGACGTAGTCGTCCTTCATCTGCTCGGCCTCTCGGAAAGCCCGATCCAAAACGGACTTTGTCCGAGGTGAGATATATGTCTGTCCGGCTCCTGCCCCTGAGACCTGAGGCAGCTTCTGCAGGGCCTTGTCCAATTCGGCTGTAATTTGGCTCTTATTCGCTCCCAGTTTTCCCAGAATCGGGCGCACCACACCTTCTTCCATCTGCAGCAGTACACGGGCCAGGTGCTCGGGCTCGATCTGCTGGTGCCCGAAACGCTCCGCCAGCTGTTGGGAATCCTGCAGCGCCTCCTGCGCCTTGAGCGTAAATTTGTCCAACCGCATTTTTCTGTTTCCTCCTGTCTCATATATGAACCGGGCCCAGCGCGGCCCGGACCTCGGTCCGACAATTGATCTGCTTTTAAATTAAGATGGATTCCACACTTGTCAAGATAGACATGTTATTATTGATTATTTGGTTTAAAATTTCTCAATTTATACATTAATTACTAAAAACCCACTATTTATTCATAGGATATTTTCTTTAAATACTATTCCAGTACAATCCGAAAAGACTTTCAGCTGCGGCTGGACAGCCTTGCTCCGGCCTTGTAGAATACTTCTGACGGCTCTCTTCCCTTTGCTGATAAACAGGACATTGGAGGTGTTATGAACATAAAGGCGGGTCTTCCCATGCTGGCGGCGGTGCTGCTCACCTCGGCTCCCTGCTCTCAGGCCGCGTGCGTGGAGGTACCGGGACGGCTGCTGGAAATAATAGCATCTGAAAACATCGCCGCCCTGGAGTCCAGTGTGAAACAGGGCGGCTATCGCGGCGAGGCGGGCATACTGAGGCTGAAGCCGGAGGCTGCGGCCGACCTGGGCCTTAAGGTCCATGTGACAGATGATTACGAGGAGGGCCTTTCCCTCTACCAAGCGGCAGAGGAATCTCTGAGGGAGGCGCGCCGGGCCATGACCCGCCGGGGCTCCGGGGCCTCTGAAGACGAGGCCGCCCGGACGATTGCCACAAAATTCCTGGCCTATAAGGAACTGAAAAAAAAGGCCCGCTCCGAGCTTTCCGAGTACAGGGCCTCGCTCGAACCGGAGCTTGACGAGAGGCTGGATCCGCTGAAATGCGGAGCCCTGATGAAAGAGCTCCTCGAAGCCGGCCTGGACAGGCTGGGAGGAAGGCTCCGAGACGCCGTCGGCTGCCTTTACAACACCTGCATGGACGTGGACTCCGATGCCTGCCTCACTACTGAAAACGTGAGGTTCGTAAACGCCGTCTTTTCCAGATTCACCAATGAAGCCACCCCTGAGGAGTTGGCCGGATTCGATCTGGACTGCCAGCCCCTTGGACATGAGCGCCTGAATCAGGCCGGATGGCGCAAGGTGGCCTCGGCCGAGGCCCCTGATCTGATCCCCTGCTTGGTGGCGGCGCTGGAGCAGATTAAATCGGGAAACCCGGTCCGGGTGGATCCGCTCCTCTTCCTGGCCTTGATGAAGAGGGAGTCGAGCTTCAACCCTTCGGCCATATCGCACGTGGGGGCTGCGGGACTCACCCAGATCATGCCTGCAACTGCAGAGGACCTGGGTATGCAAAACATCTTCCGGCCGGACTATTTCGACCAGGCCTTCTCTGTCCTGGCAAAGGAGAGGGAATTCGGGCGAAAGGCGACATCCGAACTCTTTTCCATCGAGCCGGAAAACGCCCTGGAAAAGGCCGCCCTGGCCAGAGAGCTCATGCAGGAGTCGCTCAAACTGAAAAAGGAAAGGGAGCGGCTCTTTTCCCGCTACCGCCGTGAGCTGGCCGGAAAGGCCTCGGATCCCAGGTTTATGCCCCAAAAGGCCGTGTCTCACGGGCTGCGCTACTTCGCACGCCTTTTGGAGGCGCAGCAGGGAGACATCAGTCTGGCCCTCGCCTCGTACAACGCAGGCCCCCACAGGGTGGAGCAATACGGTGGCATTCCGCCTTTTGCCGAGACCGTACGGTTCCGCAACAAGGTCTTGGAGTTTTACCGTGACTACTTAAACAGAGAAGCCAAACAGCTTTTAACGCGACAATAGAGCAATTTAAAGGATAATAAGAAATGAGCGGAATAGAGGGAATCAAGAGGGGATTGGCCCAGGCTGAGAGCACCAAGATCTTTTTTGCGGACCTCAACGGCAGGCTGATGAGCCTCCCGGTGAACCCGGAAAACATAGGACGTCTGTTGGACCGAGGCATAGGATTCGACGGAAGCTCCATCGCCGGGTACGCATCGGTGGAGAGCAGCGACCGGATCCTGATCCCGGATCCGGAGAGCTTTCTGCTGGTCCCTTCCCGGAACGGGAATTTGGGGTTTTTTGTGGGCCTGGTATACAACGAGCACGGCGACCGCTCCCAGGCGGACCCCAGGGCCATATTGGAGAGGGTGGTGGCCGAGGGCGAAAACCGCTTCGGCTGCCGGTTCACCGTAGGACCCGAGCACGAGTTCTTTCTCCTCAACTCGGCCGAGTGGGGGGACGGGATCCACACGGACAAGGCCGGGTACTTCCACGCCACTCCCCACGATCAGGGTGAAACAGTCCGAAACGAGATCCTGGCCGTGCTCAAGGCATGCGGCATACGCTTTGAAAAGGCCCACCACGAAGTGACCCCCTCCCAGCACGAGATAAACCTAGAGGCCACTGAACCCTTGAAGGCCGCCGACCGGACCCTGCTTTTCAACTACGTCACCCAGCAGACCGCGGCGGCCCATGGATATCACGCCACTTTTATGCCCAAACCCTTTGACGGACAGAACAGAAGTGCCTTTCATATCCACCTCTCCATGCAGGACCTGGAGGGACGCAACCTGTTCTGGTCGGAATCCGGAGAGGGAGGCCTCAGTGAAACCGCACTCCACTTCATAGGAGGCATACTCCGCCACGGCCGAGGCACCTCCCTGGTCATGGCCTCCACCTTCAACTCCTACAAGGCCTATGTTTTGGAGCGCGAGGCCCCTGTGGTCAGGTCCTGGGGGTTCCGCAACCGCAGCTCCATGGTGCGGGTCCCTTATTCCAGCGCTCCGGAGAACGTACGGATAGAGCTGAGGAGCCCGGACCCGGCCGGAAACGTATACCTGCAGCTGGCTACTCTGATCGCCATGGGGCTGGACGGGATCAAGAATCGTATCCACCCGGGCAAGCCGGACTCTGGAAGCACGTACAGGAAAGGATACGGCGCAAAGGTTTGGGACCGCCGGTTCCTACCCAAGACCCTGTTCGAGGCCCTGGTGGAGGCGGAGAGGAGCCGCTTTTTGCGGGAGTTGCTGGGCGAACGTGTCTACCGAAACTATATGGACCTCAAGACGCGAGACTGGGAGGAGCACCGAACTCACGTAACACCCAGGGAGCACAAGAAGTACCTCTAGCCGCGGCCCCGGGTCGAGTCCTCTTTGAGGGACCTGGTGTGATACTCCTCCACCCACTTGAACCAGATCTTCTTTCGATTCTGGAACTTGTGCATCACTCGGTCGAGCCGGCCGGCAAGCTCCAGGTCCGCGATCTTTCTCCTTGAAAGGGAGAGCATCTCCCGCTCCAGCCGCTGCCAATCGGGCATCCTTCCGGGCTCCCCGGCCCTGTATTTCCCGAATTCGGCGTGCATCCGATCAATCCGCCGGTCAAAGTCCAGTATGCTCTCTCTGATCTTCTGGTTGTCCTTGATAATGGGCATGAAGACCTCCTCCGGACCAGCTACAGGCGGGCCGGTTCTCCCGGCCGGGCATGATACCATATCATTATGGAAGCGGCGGTCAAATATAATCCGCCTTGTTGGACTTGACTTTCCAGGCTTTGCATGAAAATCTTCCACCTTTATTATCGACCGTCTGCAACCGAGCCAACGCTGGGGGGCTCGGTCCTGGAAAGAGGAGAACTATGGCGCCAAGGGCTATGATGGAGTCAAGATTGGAGGGGGTTCCTCTTCTGAAACGAGGCAAGGTAAGGGATATCTATGACCTGGGTGACGCCCTCCTGATAGTGGCCAGTGACAGGATGTCGGCCTTTGACGTGGTAATGGATGACCCCATCCCGGACAAGGGCCGGATATTGACCCAGATCTCCGCATTTTGGTTTCACCGGGTAAAGCACATAGTGGAAAATCACTTGATCTCCACGGATCCGGATGAATTCCCCGAGCCCTGCCCCCGCTACCGGGATGAACTTCGGGGAAGAAGCATGCTGGTGAGAAAGGCCGAGCCGCTGCCCGTGGAGTGCATTGTGCGTGGCTTCATCTCAGGGTCCGGGTGGAAGGAGTACCGGGATAAGGGCACCATTTGCGGAATCAATCTCCCCGCAGGCCTTCAAGAGTCCGAGGAGCTCCCTGAGCCCATCTTCACCCCCTCGACAAAGGCGGAGTCGGGAGACCACGATCTCAACATCCCTTTTGCCGAGGCCGAGAGGCTCCTGGGTTCGGAGACCGCAGCCCTGGTC
Organism: Desulfobacteraceae bacterium; assembly: GCA_046538465.1. GTDB lineage: Bacteria > Desulfobacterota > DSM-4660 > Desulfatiglandales > HGW-15 > CAZYJR01. The sequence continues at coordinate 6,630 of JBKHIW010000078.1, forward strand.
AGGGATCTCAGCCTGGAGATATACCGCTTCGGCAGGGATCTCGCCGATCAAAAGGGGATCATAATCGCGGACACCAAATTCGAGTTCGGCCGCCTGGGGGACCGCATAATCCTGATAGACGAGATACTCACCCCGGACTCCTCGCGCTTCTGGCCGAAGGACGCCTACAGCCCGGGCGGTCCCCAGAAGAGCTTTGACAAGCAATACCTGAGGGACTACCTGGAAGGGCTGGACTGGCCCAAGACCCCGCCTCCTCCCAGGCTTCCACGCGGGATCATAGAAAAAACCAGAGAAAAGTATCTCGAGGCGCTGGAAAGGCTTACCGGGATGACCCTTGAGTAGAGGACCTGCCATGAAACCCTTGATTTGTTTTATAGATGACTCTGATTTCGAACATGCACTGGTCAGGGAGGAGATAGCCCCCCTCTCCAACGGCTACGAATTCGTGCAGGCCTACACATTCGGCCAGGCGGTGGATCTCTTGGCCGGACGCCGGCCGGCGCTCTTCCTCCTTGACCTCTGGGGAGCGGACCCCGATGTCGAAAGCCCCTCCATCACCCCGGCCGCTGAGCTCCGGACCAAGGCCGAGGCCATCCCGTCCCTGGAATGGGTGTATCAAGGACTTGATAATTTCCAGGGCGACAGTCATAACGAGTATCTCAAGCGCCTCTTCACCATTGTGGACGGGTGGAGGAAGCTATTTGAAGAGGCCTGCGATCGCATAGGCCAAAACCGCAAATACGGTCTGGCCAACCTGCGCCTGGCAAGGGAGCGGTATCCCGGAGTCCCGGCTGTCTTTTACACCCGCAAATCCCTGATCACCGATGCAGTGGCCATGATAAGGGCCGGATGCGACGGTTTGTTCATAAAGCCGACCGGGAGCAATGACGAGGACACCCGCCGCCTGACCAGGAAGTACGCCCCTGAACTTTTGTCCGATCTTGAAACTATCGCCGCCGGCCGCCCCCTCTCCTCTTAAGCGCGAATCCAGTCTGATCCGCTTCTCAGCGGATCAACCATCCGGAAAACTACATCCCCGGCACGGTTGACAAGGCTGCGGGGGATGCTTAACGTTACGATCAATTAA
>JBKHIW010000079.1:0-7583 GCA_046538465.1 Desulfobacteraceae bacterium
CCGCGATTTCCCTCAAACGGCAGGCATTCCCCTGATCGCAGACTACGCAGGACTCCGGATGATTGGCCATAAGGAGTCGGACAATGTTCCTCCGGTGGCGAAGCACCGCTTCGGAATCCGTGCTTATGATCATGTCTTTTGCCACCGGGGTCACGCAGGAGGCAAGCATGCGCCCGGAGGATTCATCCTCCACCAGACATATTCTGCACGCGCCTGCGGGCTTGAGATCGGGATGATGACAGAGGGTTGGAATACGGATCCCGCTCCTCCTGGCCGCCTCCCACACCGTTGTCCCGGCCTCGGCCTGGACCGGTTTCCCGTCTATAAAAAGGCTGACCTCTTCCAAACCACTCCCCCTTGAATCCTTTTCCCTTTACCGGTCTGGCCGCCTTCCGTCTCAGAGCCTCTTCAGCCTGGCTGCGTCCAAATAGAGCCTGAGCTTGTCTTCGCCTCCTATGGTGATGATATGTATGCCTTGGCACAAATCGCGCAAACCTTTCACGATTTCAGTAAAGATCTCTATACTTGCCTTTTGCTTGTCCGTGGTTGAGGCAAGCTTTCGGATAATGCGATCGGGCACCAGCCCGGACTTGACGTGTCTGTTGAGAAACTGGGCCATGCCCGCAGTGCGCAAAATCATGACCTCGGCTATAACCGGTACGCCGAAAGGCCCCACTTCTTTGATGAACTTCTCAAAGAGATCGACGTCGAAGACCGGGGTGGTCAGAAAAAACCCGGAGCCGACTCGGGCCATCTCCTCCATTTCCCTTTTTTCCAGGTCCGGCACGTTCTTGCCCCACCGTGATTCCACCCCGGCCCCGAGGTTGAACTGCGCCTTGGCCGGGAGCTCCGTCCCGTCCACAGACACACCCTCCCTCAGGTGCTCCAAGACGGATTGCAGTTTGCCCGCGTCCACGTGAAAAAACATCATCTCCTGCAGGCTGTCCCCGGTGATGCGGTAGTCCTCGGTAAAAACCAGCAGGTTGTCTACACCCGCCTGATGGGCCGCCAGGAGGTCCTTTTGGAGCTGCGGTCTCGCCTTGTCCCTGGTGGTGGTCTGGTATATGGATTCGAACCGATTCCTTCGGAGAAGCTCGCACGTCCGTATGGTGTCGCCCACCACCCCTTCGAGCTCGATCTCGGGCACAGTAACCCCGTCCACGCGCCCCCTGATCAGCTCCAGACGCTTGATCAAGGCCTGCGGGTCCTCGTCAGCCGGGGCCTGCACCTCTGAAGTGACTACGAATCGCTTCTCCTCCAACGCTTGTTTCAGCTTCATATATTCCCCAATCGATTATTCCCGCCGCCCGGGGAGCGGAAGCACCCACTAGACGGGTGGGCGTCTTATTTAGGCCAAGCCCAGCAGTTGCGCCACCTCTTGCTTGAGTTTGGGCAGGGGCAGGGGCTTGGAAAAACACAGGTCGGCCCCGTACTCTTTCATTTTCCTGAACTTTTCCTCGTCCAAATATGCCGAGAGCACAATAATCTTGGTCTCCCTGGTCTCCTCGTTTTCCTTTATCTTTCGGCAGACATCATAGCCTTTGATGTCCGGCATCATGATATCCAGTATAAGGAGGTGCGGCCTGAAGTGGTTGACCTGAAGGCCCGCCTCAAAGCCGTCCGAGGCGGAGATTATTTCGTAGTCGTGGTCTTCCTCTTCAAGGGCCATCACCAGGGTCTCTACAATGATGGGATCGTCATCCACGATCAGTATTCGTTTCTTTTCCTCCTCCACGGCGCCTTCCTCCGGAATAGGAATCCCCTGCTTTTTCATAAAGTCCTCGAGGTCGGATTTCTTTATGCGCCTGTGTCCGCCCACTGTCTTGTAAGCGGGGATATGCCCGGCTTCTATCCAATTGATAATAGTCTTGGAGGATACATTGCAGTACTGGCTGGCCTTGTATACGGTGAGGATCTCTTCCATGGCTCCACCCCAAAGGATTTCCGACGAGTTAATTTTTTATTTATTATAGCTTTTTCACTTTGTCAAGAAAAAATTATATGCCAAACGAGCCTGCAAAAACTCTAATAACTAGATTTCCTGAATACATCCTTGCATGAAGACCGAGACAAGAGAAGCAAAGAGATCTTATCAGCCTGAGGATTGACGGTCTCGCAAAAATTCGCTCGACCGCCGCTGGGAACCTCGTAACCCCTTGAAACTAGGAGGGCAGATAACCAGGTCAGGGGCTTTTTTTAACTCCGTCAGGATTCGTCTCCGGTAAAAACAGGAAGGATGACCGTGAAGGTGGTGCCCTCGCCCAGCCGGCTTTCCACCTTTATATCCCCCCCATGGCCTTCCACAAACCGATAGCAGACACTAAGCCCCAACCCCACATCCTTTACATTGTCCTTGGTGGTGAAAAAGGCGTCAAATATCTTGTTCAGGTGCTCCTCCTCAATCCCCAAACCGGTATCCGAGATACTGATCCGAACCTCGTTGTCACGGGAACTGGTGGCCACGCCGAGGGTTCCGCCGGCGGGCATTGCGTCTCTGGCATTGGCGATCATATTCAGGAAGACCTGTCGGAGCTCGTTTTTGGATGCCAGTACCGGCGGCAGATTCTCCTGGAATGATGTCTTGACTTTTATGCTGTGCTCCTGGAGCTGTTTGCCCAGCAACAAAAGGATCTCGTCCAAGATGGTATTCATATTCGTAGGCTGGCGTTCCTCTTCGTCGGGCCTGGAAAAGCTGAGCATCTTGCGCAGGAGCTCGGTCAGCCGGACCGTTTCTGAAAGGGCCATCTCCAGTATGCGGCGGCGCTTGCTCTCCGGAGGAATCTCGGCCTTGAGAAGCTCGAGGGTGTTCATTATGCCGTAGAGAGGATTGTTCAGCTCATGGGCGATCTGGCTGGTCAATTTTCCCATGGCTGCAAGCTTTTCCGATTGGAGAAGTTTCTCCTGAGTGTCCCTCAGGCTCCTTTCCATTTCCAAACGCTCTTTTAGATCGACAAAGATGCCTACTGAAGCCATCTCCCTGCCCTGAGGGTCATAGATGATGGAGGCCGAGAGGTTTCCCTCCACGACCTCCCCGTCCCGCCTCAAATACACCATGGGGTAAGAGCGGAGCAGTCCGACTCCCCCGTACTCGGAACTGCGCATCATCTTCATGACCTGCCGGGCCATGCCTTCGGGATAGATCTGGCTGATATTCATTCGCCTCAGCACCTCCCCGGCCTTGTAACCCAAGGTCTCTTCAGCCGCCCGGTTCCAAAGGATTATCTCGCCCTTAAGGTCTGTTGCAATAATCGCATTAGGTGAGCTCTGAATTATCTTGTTAAGGAAGTCATGAGCCTCCTTGAGCTCTCTTTCCATGCGTTTTCTCTGGGACTGGTCAGCGATGATTCCTTCGTAACCGGTTATCCGGCCCTGGGAATCTCGACGCACATGGCTGGTCAAGATCACCGGCACGGGGCTGCCGTCCTTTCGTTTGACTTCAGCTTCGTAGTCGATGACTCTGCCGTCCCGTTCAATCAGCTCCTGGAATTTTTTGCGGTCCGAGGGGCTGAGATAGAGGTCCCGAGTGATATCCATCGCCAGGAATTCCTCTTTGCTCTCATAGCCCAGCATGTCGATCAGGGCCTGGTTCGCGTTCAAAAACTTGCCCTCTTTGCTGCTGAGATAAACCCCTACACCGACATTCTCGAACAAGCGGGCGTAATCTTCCCTTGTGGCCCGAATGGCTTGTTCGCGCTGCTTCCTCCTGGTTATATCCCTGAAAATACTGACCTTGGATACACTGCCATCGGGATTGCTGAAGGGATATTCACTGACCTCGAAGACCTTTTGCCCTCCGGGTACGGTGTGCTCCCACTGGACGTCTTTCCCTGAAAAGACCTCCTTGGCCCTGCACCAAGGACATACGGCAGGCAGACCGTAGATCACCTGGTGGCACTTCCCCTCCGACTCAGCCTTGAAGGTGTTTTTCATCGCCCTGTTCATGTATTCAATATCCAGATCCTGGCTTATCACATATACACCGTCCTCTATGGCATCCAGGATCTGCACAAGACGCCTTGTCTCCATCTTTGCCATTTCTGATCCTCCTGTTAGACCTCCTCCCTGTAGCGTCATGGTACAATAAATTTGGGTTTTGCATCCATAGACATATTCCCCCTGCCGTCATTGAATGTCCCGGCCGGCGGCTTCTCTATAAATTGGTTGCCAATGCCGCCTTGATCAAGTAGATTTATTGGTTTTAGATTCCCTACGCGAATAAGCGTCCTAGAATGGTAAAGCAATTATTTCAGAGCAAGGAGGAAATTTTATGGATTTTGCACTGAGTGAAGAGCTTCAAATGCTGCGCGATATGGTACAGGACTTTGGAAAGGAAAAAATCGCGCCCTTTGCAGACGAGTGGGACGAAAACCACTATTTACCTTACGAGGAAGCGATAAAGCCCATGGCCGAGCTGGGGGTCTTCGGTACCGTGATCCCCGAGGAGTACGGTGGCAACGAGATGGGATGGCTCGCGGCCATGATCCTCACTGAGGAGATAGCCAGGGCCTCCAGCTCCCTTAGGGTGCAGGTGAATATGTCCGAGCTGGGCTGCTCCTACACTATTTACAGGTACGGAACGGACGAGGCCAAGCAGAAGTATATCTCCAAGCTGGTCAACGGCGAGTATCTGGGGGGATTCGCCATCACCGAGCCCAACGCGGGATCGGATGTAATGGCCATGAAATCCACTGCCGAAGACAAAGGTGACCATTGGCTGTTGAACGGGTACAAGACTTGGATCTCCAATGCCACCGTGGCCGACGTCCTGATTTACTACGCCTATACTGATCGGGCGGCCAAGAGCAAGGGCCTTTCCGCTTTTGTAATAGAGCCCAAGAACTTCAATGGGGTGACCACTACAAGTCTGGACAAAATGGGCTCCAGGTCGTCGCCAACCGGTGAAGTGATTCTGGAAGACACCAAGGTGCCCAAGGAAAACATCCTGGGGAAACCCGGAGACGGCACCAGGATCGTATTCAGCTCACTCAACCAGACGCGCCTTTCCGCAGCGGCCGGTGCCGTGGGCCTCGCCCAGGCCTGCCTGGACACGGTTACCACCTATGTGATGGAGAGGGAGCAGTTCGGGCAGCCAGTGGGGCAGTTTCAGATGAACCAAGACTTGATCGCACAAGTAGCCGCTGAGATCGAAGCCGCAAGACTTATGGTCTACAAGGCCGCCTGGCAGAAGGACCAGGGCAACCTCGGCAACACCCTGGAGGTGGCCCATGCCAAGTATCTCGCAGGCGAGATCGCGGTCAAGGCGTCCCACATGGCCATGAAGATCCTGGGGGCGTACGGCTACTCCACAGAATACCCCGTAGCCAGGTATTATCGCGATGCCCCCACCTATCAGATGGTGGAGGGATCCAGCAATATCTGCAAGTGGATAATAGCACTGGACCAGCTGGGAATTCGAAAGGCGAACAGATAACTCCGGTTGTGAGGTGAAAACGGAAGGAGGCAAGATGAAACCATACTTTCAAAACATGAATCCCATAGGCAAGGCCTTGACCGAAAAGCAACTGGAAGAGGCCAGAGATAATGTCAGCCAGATCAAGGAAGTGGAGGACCTAGTGGCCCAGGCGGTGGAGGCCGTCAAAAACGCTGGAATCCCGGCGGAGAAGCTCAAGAAGCGCGGCCAGCTCACTGTTTGGGAACGAATAGAGCATCTTATCGACCCCGGCACCTGGTGTCCCCTGCACACGCTGTACAACCCTCAATTCAATGAGGAGGGCACCACCGGGGTAATTGACGGGATGGCCAAGATAAACGGCAAGTGGGCCATAGTGATAGGATTCGACAACAAGGTGATGGCGGGGGCATGGATCGCCGGCCAGGCGGACAACCAGCTTCGGGTCACGGACATGGCAAAGCGCCTTCATGTGCCCCTGGTCTGGCTGGTCAACTGCAGCGGAGTGAAGCTGCCGGAGCAGGAAGAGGTCTATGCCAACCGCCGGGGCAACGGGACCACCTTTTTCAGGCATGCGGAGCTCGAAAAGCTGGGCGTCCCCATATTGGCCGGTATATACGGCACCAACCCGGCAGGCGGGGGCTACCAGGGAATCAGCCCCACCCTCTTGATCGCACACAAGGACGCGAACATCGCGGTCGGCGGCGGTGGAATCGTCGGAGGAATGAGCCCAAAGGGGTACTTTGACGAGGAAGGCGCCGAGCAGCTGATCGAGGCAACCCGTCATTTCAAGGAAGTCCCGCCCGGCAGCGTTCCTATTCATTACAACGAGACCGGTTTCTTCAAGGAGGTTTACGACACCGAAGAAGGTGTGCTGGACGCCTTGAAGAAGTATATGGACATGATGCCTGCTTATGATCCCGCGTTTTTCCGTGTGGACGAGCCCAAGGAGCCCAAGTTCTCAGGAGATGACCTGAACTCTATAGTGGCCTTCAACCAGAAGCGCAGCTACGACTTCGACCAGGTCTTGGCCAGGCTCTTCGACAACAGCGAGCATTTGGAGTTCAGACCGGACTACGGCCCGGAAGTCTACACCGGCCTCGCCAAGGTGGATGGGTTCCTCCTTGGGTTCATAGGGAATAGGCAGGGCTTCCTGGGAGCCAAATACCCCGAGTACGCTGAAGGCAAATACATGGGGATAGGAGGCAAACTTTACCGGCAGGGGCTGATCAAGATGAATGAGTTCGTCACCCTCTGCGGCCGGGACAGAGTACCCATTGTCTGGTTCCAGGACACCACGGGTATCGATGTCGGAGACATTGCGGAAAAGGCTGAGCTTTTGGGACTGGGACAAAGCCTGATCTACTCGATCGAGCAAACGGATGTGCCCCAGATATGTATAGTGCTTCGCAAGGGTACGGCGGCCGCCCACTACATTATGGGCGGTCCCACGGCCAACAACCACAACGCATTCACTCTGGGCACCCCCACAACCGAGATCTACGTGATGCACGGGGAGACCGCCGCTGCCGCATCATTCTCCCGCAGGCTGGTAAAAGAAAAGGACGCGGGACGGCCGCTCCAGCCGGTTATCGACAAGATGAACCAGCTGGCCAGAGAGTACTTTGAGAAGTCGCGGCCCATCTACTGTGCGAACAGGGGCTTCGTGGACGAAGTGGTTTCTTTACCCGCCCTGCGCCAATATATCCAAGCCTTCGCGGGCTGTGCATACCAAAACCCAACCTCTATCTGCCCGCACAATCACATGATGATCCCGCGGATCATCAAGGGCTGATAAATAAGAAAAGACCAGGGGGCCGGGCCTTGGACTTCCCAAGACCCGGCCCCCTGCCGTCCCCACTGAACCAAGACGACCCCATGTAAGTCAACTGATTATCCTGGCTCCCTCCTCCAATTGTTCGGCTCTGATCCTATAGAGCTCGTCCAACAGGCCCACTTGAAAGCTCGCAGGACCCAGAGCCTCGGCCGCGGCGATTTCTCCTGCCAGGCCGAAAAAGGCGAGCGCCGAGGCGGAGGCCGAGACCGGATCACTGTCCACCGCCAGGAACGCGCCGATAAGCGCGCTGGCCGCACATCCGCTCCCGGTGACCAGACCCATCCACCGATGCCCATTGAAAACATTAAGGACCTTTCCATCCGGCCCCATGACCAG
>JBKHIW010000080.1:0-7522 GCA_046538465.1 Desulfobacteraceae bacterium
ATGGGAGCAGCGCCGGAATAGGCGATCCTCATTCGGTCAAAGCCCAGCCTTTCCTTGAGCTTTCTGAAGACCGCCAGATGGGCGAGCTTGTAGAGCAGCTCCAGGTGGGGCGGGACCTTCTGGAAGTTCATGAGGAGGGTGGCCCGCCGCCTGCCGATCTTGAGGGCCAGCCCGAAGACCATCCTTTTGAACCAGGTCGCGTCTGACATGCGGATCGTGACCGCTGAGAGGTACTTCTCCCATATCCTCGGAACTGCGTAGCCTACAGTGGGGCTTATCTCTGTCATGTTGTCCGTTACAGTGTCCGGGCTTTCAATGAAGTTGACCACGTATCCGAAGGTGATGTGGGCGAGGACCGAAAAGATCTGCTCGAATATGTGGCAGAGCGGAAGGAAGGACATGACCTCGTCTTCTTCGGACATTGGGTTGTCCGTGGTGATGGCCCTGCCCATCCAGGTCAGGTTCCGGTGGGTCAGCATGGCTCCCTTGGGCGGGCCGGTGGTCCCGGAGGTATAGATGAGCACCGCCATGTCATCGGGCCGCGTCTCCCGCATCCTCCTTTCAAACGCCTCGGGGTCTTTTTGAGCCGCCTCGCGGCCTAGCTCCATCACCTCTTGAAAGCTCATCACCATTGGGTCTTGAAACCCTCGCAGGCCTTCGAGGTCCCATACTATGACCTTGCGGAGCTCGGGCACGTTGTCCCGGAAGTTGAGCCACTTGTCCAACTGCTCTTCGTTTTCCACAAAAAAGAACTTTGACCTGGAGTGTTGGACCACATATTCCACTTGGGGCCAGGCGTTTGTGGAGTAGACACCCACGGCCACTCCGCCCGCGCACTGGACCGCCAGATCGATTATCACCCACTCGGGGCAGTTGTCGCCGATTATGGAAACGCAATCGCCCCTTTCGAGCCCCATTGAGATCAGGGCCGAGCCCAGGTCCCGGACCATGGCGTAATAGTCGTTCCAGGTGATGTCGTGCCACAGGCCCAGCTCCTTCTTGCGCATGGCCACGCAGTCCCCCCGCCTGCGAACGGTTTCCAGGAAGGCCCCTGGCGTGGTGTCTTTGTTTGTTATCTCCAGCGCTTCTTGCGCTTCCATCGCTGATACCCCTTGGCGGACTCTTCCGAGCGCACACCCATGTAAAACTCCTGGACGTCCTGGTCCTCCAGGAGCTCTTTTGAAGGCCCCTTCATCACGAACCGTCCGTTTTCCAGGATGAGGCCGTAGTTGGAGACGGAAAGGGCCATGCGGGCGTTCTGCTCCACCAAGAGCACGGTCACCCCCTCCTGGTTGATGGTGGTGATTATCCGAAAGATGTCCCTGACCAGTATGGGGCTCAGGCCCAGGCTGGGCTCGTCCAGCAGCAGGAGCTGCGGCCGGCTCATCAAGGCCCTCCCTATGGCCAGCATCTGCTGCTCACCTCCGCTTAGGGTCCCGGCCCACTGCTTTTCCCGACCCCTTAGGACCGGGAAATAGTCGTATACCCGCTCGAAGTCCTCCCTGACCCTTATCCAATCCTTTCTGCTGTATGCCCCCATGAGGAGGTTCTCACGGGTGGTGAGCTCCTCGAATACCTCTCTTCCCTCCGGAACAAAGGAAATACCCATACGGACGATGTCCTCGGTGTCTTTGCCGTCTATGCGCTTGCCTTGGTACTCTATGGTTCCCTTGTCCGGCTGGTCCTCTATCAGGCCCATCACGGTCTTCAGGATGGTGGATTTCCCGGCACCGTTGTTGCCCAATATGGTGGTTATGGAGCCGCGCTCCACTGAGAGGGATACTCCCCTCAAGGCGTAGATCAGATCATAAAAGGTCTCGATGTTCTTGATCTCGAGCAGGATTTCCCCGCCCGAGTCGGCCAGGGGTGTGGAATTCATAAACCTGCTCCTGAAGCGGGCGTCTCCCCGGCGGCTTCGTCCTCCCCCAGGTAGGCCTTGAGCACCTCGGGATGCCTCTGCACCTCTTCCGGTGTCCCCTCGGTTATGGGCCGGCCGAAGTTTATCGCCAGAACCCGCTCCGAGATATCCATTACCATTTTCATGTCATGTTCAATCAGTAATATGGTAATGTCCAGTTCATCCTGGATGTCCTTTATCCAAAAGATCATGTCCTGCTTTTCTTCGGAGTTCATCCCGGCACAGGGCTCGTCGAGGAGTAGAAGCTCGGGCTCCAGGGCAAGGGCCCTTCCCAGCTCCACCCGCTTCTGGATCCCGTAGGGAAGGGCCCCCACGAACTTATCCCTGACCGACTGCAGATCGAGGAAGTCTATGATTTCCTCCACCCGCCGTCTGTGTTCGACTTCTTCCCGGCCGGCAAAGGAGCGTTTACCCCACATAAAGGCCCCCTTGAAAAGTCCGGTCTTCATGTGCCGGTGCCGCCCGAGCATGAGGTTTTCCATAGTGTTCATGTGGCTGAAGAGCTCTATGTTCTGGAACGTCCTCGCAATGCCCAGGCGGGCCACCCGGTCGGGACGAGCTCCTTGGATCTCCGTTTCCTTGAATGAAATACTGCCTTCCTGTGATTTGTAGATCCCGTTTATGCAGTTGAAAAGGGTTGTTTTACCGGCTCCGTTTGGTCCTATTATAGCAAATATGGTCCCGTGGGAGACCTTTATATTGATCTCCCGCAGGGCCTCGAGCCCGCCGAAAGACATTGAAAGACCTTGTATGTCCAGCAGCGACAAGAGTGCTCACTCCAAGGGTTTACGGGTACTCGATCAGGGTCCAGTCGGTCAGCTTTTTGGCCTTACCTTCCTCCAGGCACTGGACAATGTAAGTCTCCTTTACCCCCTGCCGGCTTTCGTACGGCCGGTCAAGGTCGAACGGGGCATAGTTTACCTCACCGGAGATCCCCTGGAATCCCCTCATTTCTTCAAGCACCGAGACCAGCCGCTCCCTGGTGAGATCATCTCCGCACCTGCGGATGCCCTCCACCAGCGGCTCGGCAAACAGGATCCCCGCGTAGAAGAAGAGGCCCCAGCGTTCGTCCTTTGCGGCAAACTTGCCGTAGACCTCTTCGCGGTACTTTTTCATCAACGGACTGTCCGAGTCCGGCAGCTCACCGAAGGCGGCGGTGATCACATCCTTCCACAGCCCCTTGCTTATCTGCATCATCAGGGGGAAGTCCGAGCACGTGCTGGTGCTCATCCACTGGGGGGCGAACTGCATGGCCTTGGCGGTCCCCACCAGGCGCACCGCGTGGCTGGGGGTCACCCAGAGGAGCACCACGTCGGGCTCGGCCTTCTTGAGCGTTGTTATATGAGGCTTCATATCAGTATCAGCGAGTTCAACAGGCACCTCGGCCACCAAGTCAAGGTCGAAGCGCTCCAGCTCCCTCTTGGCCCCCTTGACTCCGTTTTTGCCGTAGTCGTCGTTTTGATATGCTATGGCAATTTTCTTCTTTCCCATCTCCTCCACGGCGTAGCGGCAAAGGGCCTTGGCCTCGATGTAGTAGAGGGGGTAGACCGCGAACAGATATTTTTCCGGCGGGTCGATCCAATGGATGGATCCTGCAGACGGCCCGATCCAGGGTATTCCCCGCTCCATCAAGTAGTCCTTGACAGCGAGCCCGCAGGCGGTCCCCACCCCGGAGACCCAGGCGAACATGCCGATCCCCTCCTGGAGCTCCTTGACACCGGCCTTGGTCTTGGCGGGATTGTAGGCATCGTCGAACATGTGATGTTTCAGTTTGCGGCCGTGAATGCCGCCTTCTTCGTTGATCATCTTGAAGTATGCGTCGGTTCCCCTGGCGACCGCGCCCCAGGGGGCGGCGGGGCCGGTCTGGGGACCCCACTGCCCTATGTGGATCTCGGTCTCCGTTACTCCTTCTTCGGCCCATGCGCCGGCAGCCGGCATCAGTACGAGCGCCGCCAGAGCGGCCAACACCAATAAACCTCTCCCCTTCATAGCGCCCTCCTCAAAAAAGGTTGAATGTCTTTACACCTTCTTTACATAGTGGCGGGCCAAGAGCCCGCTCGGCTTAACGCAAAGGGCTATAACAATGACTGCAAAGGCCACTACCGACTTGAATTCTATGGACACGTATCCGCCGAAGAGGTTCTCTATGATTCCCAGGAGGTACGCCCCGAGTACGGCTCCGGGCAGAGAAGTCATCCCGCCCAAGACCGCGGCTGCGAATCCCTTGAGCAACGGGTCCCACATCATGAAGGGCTCCATGATGGTTGGGGCGATGAGCAGCCCGGCCAGGCACCCTACCACCGATGAAATTCCCCAGGTCGTCATCAGGATCCGGTTGGTGCGTATCCCCATCAGGCGCGCTGCGGTATGGTTCTGTTGCGTGGCCTTCATGGCCACCCCGAGTTTTGAGTACCTCAGAAAAAGGAACAGGATCAGCATGACCAGAAGGGCCACGCTCAGGGTCAAGACCTCCAGGGCGCTGACGTAGACGCCGCCTATGGTGACGCTCTGGTAAGGGGAGATGGGAAAGGGCATGGTCTTGGGGTCGGCCCCGAACCTCCATGACACCACTCCCATTAGGATCATCTCCAGCCCCAGGGTGATGATGATCATTCCGAGGACTGTGGGGTCCTTGGCCCGCCTCAGCACGACGAATTCCAAAAAGAAGCCCAGGAACGCTGCAAAGAGCAGGGCTCCGGGGAAGGCCACGTAATAGGGAAAGCCGTGGTATTCCAGGATCATATAGGTGAGAAAAATGGAGATGAGAGCCATCTCTCCTTGAGCAAAGTTGAGCACCTCCGAGGTCTTGTATATCAAGACCATGGCGAGCCCCATGAGGGCGTAAGTGCTGCCCACCGCGATTCCACTTGCAATCATTTGAAGGAAGTCAAGCATATCTTTATTAAAAGGGCCAGGTCTTCCAGTACTTCTTGGTCCGGATCCAGAAGCCGAAGATACCCAGCGGTTCGAAGATCATAATCAATACCATTATGAGTCCGAACACGATGAATTGGATGTTGCTCACACCGGTAATGGAGAACCAGGTCTTGGAAAGGGCGTGCAGCCACTCACCCACATAGGGGATGCTCAAGATGTTCCTCAATTGGAGGTCCAGCCAACTCAGCACACACGCCCCGGTTATTGAGCCCAGTATCGATCCCAAGCCCCCCACCACGATCATGGCCAGGAACATAATGGACATGAGCATGGTGAAGACCTCCGGTTCTATGAATCGCAGCACAAAGGCGTAGAGCCCGCCGGCTACACCCGCATAAAAGGCGCTCAAGGCAAAGGCCAGCGTCTTGTAATAGGTGAGGTCCACGCCCATGGCCTCTGCGGCTATGTCCGCATCCCGTATGGCGATGAATGCGCGCCCCACCTTTGTCTTTATGATGTTCCTGGCGGCCAGGGTGAGGAGGATGGCCAAGGTGACCGCCAGATAATAAAACGCCCGATCTGTGTCCACATGCCAGGGGCCGATAACCAGGTCAGGTGCGTGAAGCCCCTGCCTGCCCCCCAAAAGCTCCACCCGCCCGATCACTTTGGTGATGCTCAGACCGAAGCCAAGCGTGGCAATGGCCAGGTAGGGCCCTTCCAGGCGAAGCGCGGGAAGGCCCAGGAGAAATCCGAAAAATGCAGAGATAAGGGCGGCCGCGGGCAAAGCTGCAAGAAAGGGCAGGTGGGCCTCGGTCATGAGTATGATCGTTCCGTAGGCGCCTATGGCGAAGAAGCCCGCGTGACCCAGCGAGATTTGGCCTGTGTAACCGACCAGCAGGTTGAGCCCGATGGCCACTATCACGTTTATGGCCATGTAGTTGGCCAGGTATACGTAGTAATTCTTGAATAGAAAGGGAAAGACCGCGAGGAAGACCAGGAGGACGATGAACCAAAAGACCACAGCACCGGATGTAAAGAGCTGCGCATCCTCGTAGTAATCCCGCTTCATGTCCATGGGAGGATCTCCCTGGTTGGTAAAACACCGCCTGGGCCCGGTTCAGCGGGCCTTCACTTCCGCCCGAACTTTTCCACCAGCTTCTTGTAGTATATCTCGTTCTCTTCGAATAGGGGGGAGCCCCGCCCCATGGAGTTTAACTTCATGATTTTGTAGTTGATCCTTCGTACCTGGAGGTACTTTTCCCGCTCGTCCGGGATGGAGTCCAACATGTCCTGCATTTGCCTTATCTCTCGCCTGAGTTGCAGCTCGGGTGGGAGGCAGTCTGCGTTTTTGAGGATCTTGTAAGCCAGGCGCAGATCTTCCGGGACGTGGCTGTCGTCCTCTAAACGAAGGGGCTTGCCCCGACCGGGCAGGTCTTTGAAATCTCCCTTTGCCTGGGCCTCTTGGATCCGGCGCTCTATAATCTCTTCGAATCCGGGTATCATCGCAATCGGTCCTGCACCAGCGTGGCATTTATTCCGATTTCCGATGCAAGAGTAGACCATTCCCACCGGCTTTGCAACCCCAATAACGCGTGCTTTGAGCTTGACAACCCATAACTCATATTGGATATTCCGGCCACTCCTGTGGGGTTGCGGCAGCCGCGGGCCTTGGATTAAACTTTTACTTAAGCTTGTTGAATGGATCAAACAGGGCGGCCTTCACCCCGCGTCTCGGTCGGGTGCACCGGAAAAAGACCGGTTTTTGGCAAAACAACAAAGGAGGGGGTGTGATAGACCAGGCGGATAAACGGGTGATCAGCCTGATTCAGGGTGATCTGCCTCTACAAGAGACGCCGTTTGCCCCTTTGGCCGCGGAGGCGGGAATGAGCGAGGGGGAGTTCCTGCTTCGCATACGGTCTCTCAAGGATCGCGGGGTGATCCGGAGATTCGGGGCCACCCTCCGCCACCAAGAGGCCGGCTTTAATTCCAACGCTATGATCGCTTGGCGCGTGCCCGAGGGGAGGGTGGACGAGGTGGGGGAGAAGCTGGCCTGTTATCGGGAAGTCACCCACTGCTACCACAGGAGGACCCAGGGGGATTGGAAGTACAACCTCTACGCCATGGTCCACGGTGAAAACCGCGAGGACTGCCGGTTGGTTGCGGAGCGCATGTCCCGTGAGATCGGGGTGGATGAATACGTGCTTCTCTTCAGCGAGAGGGAATTCAAGAAGACCAGCATGGAGTACTTTTAGGGTCGAGCAAGGGCAGGGCCGCCTTCAGAGGGAGGTCAAGATGTCAGGCAGATCAGCCGAGCTTTTTGAGGCCGCGAAGAAGTATATTCCTGGAGGAGTCAACAGCCCGGTCCGGGCAGGCAAATCGGTGGGTTTGGACCCGCTCTTCATTGAGCGGGCGCGGGGATGTTATCTCTGGGACGCGGACGGCCGCCGATACATCGATTATGTCTGCTCCTGGGGACCCATGATCCTGGGCCACGGCCGCCCCGAGGTGGTCAGGGCCCTTGAGGAGAGGGTGCCTTTGGGGACCAGCTTCGGCGCGCCCACCGAACTGGAGATTGAACTGGCGAGGACTATCGTGGAAATGGTCCCTTCCATGGAGATGGTGCGCATGGTGAACTCGGGAACCGAGGCGGCCATGAGTGCGGTGAGGCTGGCGCGTGCGGTCACGGGAAGGGAGAAGATAGTCAAATTCGTGGGATGCTACCACGGC
>JBKHIW010000081.1:0-7517 GCA_046538465.1 Desulfobacteraceae bacterium
ACCCTTTCTCAGATGCACTTCACCTTTGTCCGCATTCAGCTCACCTACACCCGCCTCTTTATCCAGCACCCGTCCGACACCTTTTCCGGAAACCACGGCACCATTGCGACGGCATTGCTTGCAGATAGATTGTATGAGCTTCTTCGATTGCTCGGAGGAAAGTATCTCCTTTTCCTTGAGCAAATGATTGACGACCATGTTCTGCATCCGCCGTTGAGCAGCCAGGATCTCTTCTTGCTTTGATCTTATCGCTGCTTCGTCTACATCAGGCGCCGCCAAGAGCTCCATCAGCTGCTCCCGCAGAGAGCCTATCTCCCGGCGCTGTCTGCCCGCCTTTTCTCTCAGATCTTGAATCAGGGGCTCTATCCTTTCCCATTGTTCTTCCGTGACTCCGATTTCACTGTGGAGTGAGGAAGAAACCTTGTCAGGGGCGCTTGCAGTATCGACCCCCCGCCAGGGGAGAATCGGGTTCTCAGGCGAATGAGCCAGCCACACGGCCCCAAACGCCAGGTTCAACCCCAGGGACAAGGCGAAAATAGGTTTGCGCAAGCTCTCCCACACGGTCCTTCTCATCGTCCATTTTCCAAGAGCGCAATAGTCGCCGCCCCGATGGAACCCCGAGGCTCGGCGCTCAAGACATCCAAGGCATACAACCTCTCCGCCATATGTTCATTTTTTGTAACGGCCAGCGTTAGCCCCGAACCGGGGCTCCGGAAGCTTGTCCATCCCATCCAGGCTCCCGTGGCCAGGCCTAAGACCAAAGCGGCCGCGGTAGCACCCTTGACGATCCACGGCTGAGGCAGCAGTGCTCTCCATCCCCGGTCCCCGAGGTGGTTTTCCGGCACTCCTCTCTTGCGTCGATGCGAGGCCTCAACCAATATCCCGGAGGCCAGCCCGTCAGGGATAGGCGGGACGTCAAGATCATTCAAGAGCTGTCCGAGCCGCTGCAGATCGTTCAGGAGCAGCCTGCACGAAGCACATTCGGTCAGGTGCCGCTCCACGGCACGCCGCCTCCGCTCCGGCAGTTCATCATCGATATAGCCGTTTAGGCGTCTCCGGTTTATGGCGCATGAGAGCATCCCGTTCACCCCTATACTCCATCTAACGAGCGAGGGGGGAAAAACCCCCGGTCATTCGACGAAAAAATCTCCCCGGCGGCCGAGGGCATCCCTCAAGCCTTCACGCCCCCGGGCCAAGAGTCTTTCCACGGCCTTTGCGGTCGTCTCCATGATTTCGGCGATTTCCTCGTAATTCAGATCTTCATAGTAGCGGAATATGACGGCCAAGCGCTGCTGGGCCGGCAGACGATCGAGGGCTGAGCGGACCGCGGCCGCGGTTTCGCGCCGCTCCATGACATCCGGTGCGCCGGGAAGGGGATCCGGGCTGTCTGGAGTCGTTTCGAGAAACAATGGCTGCTTCTTTTCCGCGCGGTCCAGGCAAAGGTGGGAGATTATCCGGTAGAAAAAGGTCCTAAATTTGGCAACGGGTCGATAACGCGCCGATGCATCCAGGAGCCGCAGGAAAGCCTCCTGTACTATATACAAGGCGTCATCCTCATTCCCGGTAAAACGATAGGCGACACTCCAGGCCCAGGTCTGGTGGCGCTCCACGATCCGAGCGAAAGAGTCCGGATCGCCCCTGCCGGCGGCCTGCAGCAGCGTTTCATCGCTCTCCGGGGGATCAGCCGATCCGGTGCTCACACGTATCTTGGGGATTTGCTCTCTCGACTCGGCCACCACAGACCTCGAGTCCAAGGGCCCGAACCGCGCCGAATCAGGCTTAAGCCCCCGGACATCTTCTTCGGAACCATAGACCGCTATACAGCCGTTCAACCGGCCAGAGGCGAAGTACCGCCCGATCAAGCCCCTGCCCGTCTCTGCTCCTCGAAATACCGATCAATGTCGCCTGCCATCATACAGCTCAAAAATCAACTCCTATCCTGCATCAGTACGGCCTTGCAGGGCCGGGCGTTCCCCGGGGAGCCCTCATGGTCGATACAGCCGGCCGTTTTCCCGCAGGCGGCTGATGGGCCCTATTTGGAAACAAGCGGCCTGCCGCAGGCGAGGCAAGGCTTGTGGTCCGGAGTCCCGCCCAATGGAGGGTTGACAGTGGGCCCTCGGGCGTATATATTCCTGAGCAGGAATTTAAAGGATGCCTCCTCCGATGAAAAGCTTTACCAGAGTAATGAAGGCCCTGTCCGAGCCCAATCGGGTCAAGATCATCAAGCTGCTCCAGCATAGGGGCATGTGCGTCTGCGAGATCAGGGAAGCCCTTGGAATCTCCCAGCCCAGCGCATCCAAGCACCTGCGAATCCTAGGAGAGGCCGGCCTGGTGGAATCCAGAAGGGACGGTCTATGGGTGAATTATTTTCCTTCGGACGGCGCAAGCTCTCCTTACGCCTCCACTATTATGGGAAACCTGCGCCATTGGCTGGAAGAGGGCCCGGAGGTCCAAGAGTTAATCCGGATACTGCCTTCCATTCACAGGGACACCGTCTGCAGGCGCTGATTCGCCTTGGGCGCCTAAATAGCCATATAGCTATTTAGCTGTCTATATTCAATCAGATGATGAAACGGGTCGTGGGTCTCGAGAATAATCGGGGTCAGGTTTCACATAGAGGAGTGGAAAAAGGAGGGGGAAATAATGACTGAAGCCGTTGCAAAGAAGCTCTCTCTGCTCGATCGCTTCCTGACTTTATGGATCTTTCTGGCCATGGCGGGCGGGGTGTCCATCGGCTACCTCTATCCGGCCGTCACGGATGTCTTGGACTACGTCACTGTGGGCACCACCAATATCCCCATCGCCATCGGCTTGATCCTGATGATGTATCCGCCGCTTGCAAAGGTGCGCTACGAAAAGCTGGGCGAGGTGTTTCGAAATTACAGGATCCTGTCCCTGTCGCTGGTGCAGAACTGGGTGATCGGACCCATCCTGATGTTTCTGCTCGCCATCGCCTTCTTGTCCGGCCATCACGAATACATGGTCGGCTTGATCTTGATCGGGCTGGCCCGGTGTATTGCGATGGTCCTGGTCTGGAACGAGCTTGCCAAAGGCGATGCAGAGTACTGCGCGGGGCTGGTGGCGTTCAACTCGGTTTTCCAGGTGCTTTTCTTCTCTGTCTACGCCTGGTTTTTCATAACCGTCTTGCCCGGGTGGTTCGGCCTCGAAGGAACGGCCGTGGACGTAACCATAGGCCAAATCGCAGAAAGCGTGTTCATCTACTTGGGCATCCCGTTCATAGCGGGCATCATATCACGAATCATAGGCCTGAAGACCAAGGGCGAAGCGTGGTACATGGAGAAATTCATACCAAAGATCAGCCCGATAACTTTGATAGCGCTCCTGTTCACGATCGTGGTCATGTTCTCCCTCAAGGGTGAATACATTGTCAGGCTGCCCCTGGACGTGGTCCGCATCGCAGTGCCGTTGTGCATATACTTTGTGGTAATGTTTCTGATCACCTTCTTCATGTCCATGAAATTCAAAGCCACCTACGAGCAGACTACGACCCTGTCGTTTACCGCGGCTTCAAACAATTTCGAGTTGGCCATAGCCGTGGCCGTGGCCGTGTTCGGGATCAACTCGGGAGAGGCCTTCGCCGCGGTTATCGGGCCCCTGGTGGAGGTGCCGGTGCTGATCAGTCTGGTCAACGTGGCCCTTTGGTTGAAAGGCAGGTACTTCCCCTATGCGGTTGAGACCCCGACCGGGGTCTGCCATGTGACCTGCAAACCTTGATGGGGGAGGGGACGCGGAGTGCGTGGGCAAGATCCCCACAAAGGACGAAATCACGGCGTGGATCACGAAGTGGTCAGAGGCAAAAACAAGTCGCTGAAAATCTGAGGAGGCCTCAAGAAAGAAGATCGGCGGCTGACGTAAAGGAGGTTGAAAAATGGCTGAAGACTGTTGTGCTCCCAACGGGAACATAATGATCCTGACATGCTCGGGAGGCTCCAACGTGGGCCAGCTTTCCAATCAGGCCGCTGTGGAGCTGAGCCGGGAAGGTTTCGGCAGGATGTTCTGCCTTGCAGGGGTGGGAGGTCATCTCGGAGGTTTCGTACAGTCCGCCAAGGACGTGCCCGAGATGGTGGCTGTCGACGGGTGCGAGATCGGCTGCGCCAAGGCGATCCTGGAGCATGCCGAAGTCCCCTTGAAGCATTATGTCGTCGTAACCGGACTCGGCATTGAAAAAAACAAGGATTTCCAACTCGAGCGGGAAGCGATCGACAAAGTCAAAGAGGCGGTCAAGGACGCCTGCAGGATTTCCGGTTCATTTGAGCAGGCGACCGCGACCGGCACGGGAGGTCCTTGCTGTTCCTAAAGAAACGAGAGGTTTGGAGAACTATATGACGAAACATGGTTTTATTGTTGCGGGCGTTGCCTGCCTTGTAACGGCACTCCTTTGCGCCCCCCGACTCGGGGCTCAAGACAACGACCCTGAGACGGTCGAGCTGGTCACCCATGAAACCGTGTTCGACTTTGGAAAAGTCAAGGAGGGGGACCGTATATCTCACGAGTTCACCGTGAAGAACTCGGGAGACGGGCCCCTGGAAATCAAGAAGGTCTCGCCCGGGTGAGGCTGCGCCGTGGCCTCCTATGACAGGACCATCCCCCCCGGCGGGGAGGGAAAGATCACTGTAATCATAGATACCAAGGGATACCAGGGAAGCATCCTGAAGACGGCCGCCGTCCACACCAACGATCCCCGTATGTCCCGATTCACCCTGAACTTAAAGGCGTTCGTCCAGGTTCCCGTGTCAGTCTCTCCAAGGTATGCATTCCTTAAAGGGGATGCGGACCGGGTGGTTTCGACCACCGTTGAGATAGCGGCCGGGCTTGAAAAGCCCCTTTTCATCGAGGCGGAGAAGTCCAAGTTGGAGGGGAGGATCGCCTATGAGATCGAGGAGATGGAAACGGGGCGCGCTTATGTGATTCGATTCACCAGCATCCCGGGGGAGCCCGGGCGGTTTTCCGGGTATCTCAACCTGAAGACCAACTATGAAGAAAGACCTATGGTCAATATCCCGATCAGGGCCTATTTCACGCAAGGCAAAAGCAATTAGCTGCAGCAATGCGCGGGGAGGCGATGACCCATGATACCTGCTCGAATTCATGAAAAGGCCCGGCGGGCCGTCTGGCAATCAGGGGTGATCCTTGTCCTGGCCGTGGCGGCCGGTCTTGGCGTGAATCACTTCCGAACCGCCCCCCTTTCCCTGGTTGCCGACCGGTCCCCGGAAGAGAGGCTGAAGGGGGAATCGGACGAGAGCCTTGTCGTTTCCCTCGAAGAAGCCAGGGACCTTTGCATGGAGAAGAACGCCGTGTTCCTGGATGCGAGATCCCCGGAAGATTATGCCCGCGGCCATATCCGTTGCGCTCAAAACGTCCCTTGGCAGTCCTTCGAGGCCTACATCGATCGCATATGGAGCGGGATACCGGAGGAGGCTTGGGTCGTCACCTACTGCGACGGGGAGCATTGCTCCCTCGGCGAGGACTTGGCCAGGGAGCTGACCGCCATGGGCTACAGGAACGTGAGGGTCCTGAAAAACGGCTGGACGAGGTGGCGTGAGGCGGGCCTCCCAGTGGAAGAGAAGGGCAGGTGAGATGAGACCTCTTTGGTAAGCAAGAACCACATAGGATGAATATGGAGAAAGATCAAAGAGAAGAGAGGGCACAGGCGCCGGGGACTGCTGATAGGGAGTCCTCTTGTGCCGATGCCCATGCCCATTCGGAGCAAGCCCGGCTGCTGCCCCGGGGGGAAACCACCGGGGCTAGGCTTCTGATCACCCTGGGGATCAACTTCTTGATCCCAGCGGCCCAGGTAGTGGGCGGGGTCTATGCCAACAGCATGGCTTTGATCTCCGATGCCGTCCACAATTTCAGCGACTTCACCGCCATATTGATCGCCTATTTTGCATTTCTCGTCGGTAAAAGAGGGGCTTCCGCCAGAAACACCTTTGGTTATCAACGTGCCGAAATCTTCGGCGCCGTGATCAATGTCGCGCTTCTGGCTGCGGCCGCCGCCTTCATACTGTACGAGGCCTTTGAGCGATTCAGAAGCCCTCAACCCGTGATCGGCAGCATCGTAATTTACCTGGCGGCCGTCGGCGTCCTGGGAAACGGGCTCTCCGCCTGGCTGCTCCATCGGGACTCAAAGCACAGCTTAAACGTTCGCGGAGCTTTCCTCCACATGGTGGGGGATACGCTGACATCCATATTCGTGCTGTTCAACGGCGTCATTCTGGCCTTCAGGCCCTGGTACTGGCTGGATCCTTTGCTCTCCTTTCTGATCGTCCTCTTTATCCTTTATAACGGCTGGTCCATTCTCAAGGAGGCCACCGGCATACTGATGAACTCCACGCCGAAGGACTTGGACCTGGAAGAAATAAGGGATGCGCTCCAGAAGATACCCGAAGTATGCGGCGTCCACTACCTGCACGCCTGGGACGTGAACTCTTTCAGCATAGCCTTTTCCTGCCATGTCGAGGTGGCCGATCAACCCGTCAGCAGTACTGAACCTATTGCAGAAAAAATCCGCCACGAGCTCTTTCACCGCTTCGGCATCGATCACCCTATTTTGCAGTTCGAGACTGCTCAGTGCGGAAACGGAGGCCTGCTCTGCGAGTTGTCCTGCGGGGACCAATAGGAGTGGGCGGAAAGGCCGTATCCCATGCGGCGGACCCGGGGTGGTTGACGCAGCCGTATTGATGGTATAGTATATGCGCAATTACTTAACTTTTTGGGGGATGCCATGCCGCAGGAGGACGAGGCCGCCCGTATGTTCAAGATACTCTCTTCCGGGACCAGGCTCCGGATGATAGGGCTTTTGAAGGACCGGGCCCTTTGCGTAAACGCTCTGGCCCGCGACCTGGGGATCACCCCTGCCGCCGTCTCCCAGCACCTAAGGGTACTCCGGGACTCGGCCCTGGTCATAGGACAAAAGAGAGGGAACTTTGTCCATTATACGATTAATCAGAAAAGGCTCCTCGAGTGGAATGAGACTGCAGCCGGATTCCTGGGGGTGGGAGACAAAATGGTTCTGCCGACCATTCAGGGCGGAGATGCAACAGATTGAGCACACAGAAAAACGAAGCGATCATCGAGGTGGAAGGGCTGAGCAAGAGCTTCAACGGTGTCGCCGCCGTTGATTCTGCGGCCTTTCAGGTGAGGCGAGGAGAGCTCTTCGGGTTCCTAGGGCCCAACGGCGCGGGCAAGACCACCACGATCAACATGCTGACCGGGCTGGCGCGGCCTGATTCAGGATCCATCATCATAGGGGATATCGACTGCACTGACCGCCCCAGGGGCGCCCAGCAACTGATAGGGGTGGTCCCTGACGAGAGCAACCTGTATCCGGAGCTCACCGGCTTTGACAATCTATGCTTCTGCGCCGCTCTTTATGGGATGACAAAGTCCGAGCGCACGGCGCGTGCATGGGAGCTGCTGCGCGTCTTCGATCTCGAAGATGCGGCTGAGCGCAGTTTCTCCGAATTCTCCAAGGGTATGAAACGGAGGCTGACCAT
>JBKHIW010000082.1:0-7425 GCA_046538465.1 Desulfobacteraceae bacterium
GAGCTCGCTCTGGGACTGATCCGCGACCCCCACTTCGGTCCCTGCGTGATGCTCGGCATGGGGGGCATAGCTGCGGAGATACTCCAGGACACCGTATTCAGAACCGCCCCCGTCAGTCAAGCCGAAGCCCTCGAAATGGCTCGGGAACTCCGTCACGCAAGGATCCTCGACGCCTTCAGGGGTCAGGCCCAGGCGGACCCGGACGCCCTGGCCGGATCCCCGGCCGCACTGTCCCGGCTGGGCGTAGAGCTGGATCGGGTCTTAGAGGTGGACGTAAACCCTAGATCATAACACCCGAGGGGCGTCTGGTCGCGGCCGACGCCTTGGTGGCCCTGGCGGCAAGCCCTATCGGCCGGGCCGGTTTGATCCGAACCGGAACTCCCCGGGAACGAAGGAACAGATGATGAGCAGTGCAGCGAAAAATCCCGTTGTGGAAACAATAGGGGAGGACAACTTCAACTGGATGTCCACGAGGTTTACCCAAAAGACTTCGCCGGCTGACGTACCGGATGAGATCCTTGAGACGGTCAGCGGGGTGGACATCAGTGTTAGGGACTATAGGCGGGATCCCAGAAGTATAACAGCCATAGCTTTGGTCACATTTGCATATTCCCTGGCCGGCAGGGCCCCGGAGGCAAGGCACGGATCCAACGACTTGATGCTGGTCAAGGCCCTCGCTCAAAAGGAGCTCGCCCGGCGGCGCGGGCGATCGAAAGAAAACAGCCGCGTGCTGAACAGGCCGTTGTTCGAGCTGATAACCGGAGAGGTAGGGGAGCGGATCCGAGCTACGCGATTCATGACCAATCCGGCAGGATGAACCTTCCCGTGTCGGGCTGAAAAACAATTTCTCGACCCTATATTGAGAATGATTCGGTGGCCAGAACTAATCGAAAAAGACTGCGCGCTCTTGCAGCCGCCGCCTTAGTGCTCATACTCCTGCTTGCCTCCCTGATTCTTTACGCCCATTACCTGATTCATAGGCCCTCGATTCAAAAGCTGCTGGTGGACCATCTTTCGAGCTCTTCCGGGTACAGCATCGAGACCGGGCCCATAGAGTTGAACCTGCGGGGTGGAATCGGGGTGTACGCAAGTGACGTGCGGGCCGTATCTCCGAATGGAATGCGCAGCATCCGGGCCGAAGCCGTGCGCATAGTCCTGGACCCGGCGGATCTCTTACGCGGCCGGGTGGCGCCGGTGAGCCTCACGCTGGTGCGCCCGCGTATTCAACTGGAGGCCGGCACTTTTGAGGCTTTCCTTGAGCTGGAGGATCCGCTTCCCCTTCCTTGGATTTCAGGGCTCGAGAGCCTGTCTGTGGAGCAGGGGACGGTGGTGTTCGGCGATCGACCTTATAGCCTGGAAAGATTCGGTCTGGAGGTGAGCCCCGGCGGGGAAGAGGTGCCCCGGTTGACTATCAGCTCCACGGGGCGCTTGATTCATAAAGGTCGGGAGGCCCCTTTCAAGGTCCGGGGGGCGCTGAATCTTCCTGCCGAGGGAGAGCCTTTCGGCCCCTTTGACTTGTTCATAGAAAGCGGCCCCGTCCCGGCCGGCTGGATCCCCTGGCCCCGAAACCTCCATTTTGAAAAAGGCGACCTGGGAGCGGCCTTCAGCCTGAGGGGAAACCCCGGGGAGCCCGTTGAGGCCCGGGGCCGCCTAAGCCTTTCCGGGGCCGAGTTCACTCTGGTCCGGCAGGAAAGAAAAAAGCTTTATGCCCCCCCGGACACAATGCTTGTGTTCGAGGCCCAATGCAGCCGAAGCCGCTTGAGCGCTCAAGATATGACACTGCGCACCCCTGACCTCTCCCTTGCTGTGGGGCTGGATGTAAAAAAGGCCCCGGGCGGAGAGCCTCTGATTCGGCTTGATGTGGAAAGTCGTCCCATGGACTTGAGTCTATTCAAGCTCTACTTTCCCACCCCCTTGATCTCCTCCTGGGTGGAGCGCCGCCTCTTTCCTCTGCTGGCGGCCGGCCAGACCCGCCTGGAACGTTTGAGCCTTCACGGGACAATACCTGAGCTGAAGGAACTGGACGAACCTGAGAACGCTCATGCATTCTCCATGGCGGTCAGGTGTACGGATTTCCGGGTGGAGGGAAGCGGGCTTCCCAAGCCGTTCGAGGAGGTCTCCGGCCTGGTGGCCTACAAGGCGGGCGACCTCATGATCACCGAGCTCAAGGCCGGCTTCGACGGATCGACCCTCAAAGAAGGCCGCCTGGAGGCAAGGGGGATCCTGGAGGAACGGATAAAATGGGATGCATTGGTTGACGGGGAATTCCGCCTTGGCTCCCTGATGAAACAAAGAGGCATACGATTCATCCCCCCTGATACGCTGAAGAAGCTCAAGCGAATGGGCTCCATCCAGGGTTTCCTCTCTTGCAGGGCTTGGTTCAGGTATGAAAAGGGTTGGGATTTTCCGCGCCTCGGCAGGGGCCTCTTCGTGATAAAGGATTGCACCGTGCGCCAACCTGAACTCCGGCTTCCCTTGTTCCTGGATAGCGCGGAAATCCGGCTCTCAGACCGGGGAAAAAACGTCTTCGAGGCAGAAGGATCGTGGGGGGGGAGCGATTTTGAGGCCGAGGGCTCCCTGGGCCGGGAAATGCGGTTCTTCCCTTTAGAAAAAGCGGAGTTATCGGCCCGGATGGACATGAACGAGGTCCTGCCCTTTCTTTCAGAAGACATCGGTCTGCCCCTGGCATTCGAAGACCAGGTCTTCACCCGCCTCTCACTGGAAAAAAAAGCAGATACATGGTCCTGCAGGGGGTCCGTGGCCCTGGAGGGCGCAACCATCGGAAATCAATGGTTTTCAGTGAGGCCGGCCGGGAGCGGGGACCGCGTTGATTTTGATCTCATCATCTCCCCCGAAGGCCGGATCGAAGTCCGGGAAATGCGATGCCGTATAAGAGGATCCACGCTAGAGGGGTCGGGTGAATATCATCATGGAGGGAAGGATTTTTTCCGCTTCCAGGTCGCCTCCTCGGGAGTGGACCTGGAGGAGCTGGGCTTGTACTTCCCCGGGCGCGGGCGGGTCGCCACCGGCGTCCTTAAGGGCGAGCTTGAGATAACCCGGCCTGGACAGGAGCCTCTTTCCACCCTTATTCATGGACGCCTCAAGGGCGAAGGCGTACGCGGACGGTTGGAGGCTCTTCGCTCCGAGATCAAAGACGCCTCTTTTGATGCGGTTTTATCTGGCAAAGGCATTTCGATTAACAGCTGCCGTATGGAGGCGGGAAAAAGCACCTTTCAGGTCGAAGGGGGTTTCGAAAGCTGGAAAGGGCTGAGAGGCGAACTCAGGATCCAAACGGATTACTTTATTCCCGAAGAGTTCGTAAGCCCGGAAGACCTGGAGCTGGAAAAAACGGCCTTCCCCGAGGATCTGCAGCTGGAAATGGACTTCGCCTGCCAGGAAGCACGGGTGAGGGACCTCCAATTCGGGCCCTTGAGGGCAGAGCTTTCTCTGGCCGACGGACAAATCATGCTGAAGCGGGCCCGTATACGCCTGGAACACGGGGTCATCACTTCCAGCGGAATAATCCGGGGCGGTTCAAATCCGGCGGTCTCCCTGGCCAATCATGTCCGTTTGACCGAACAGCCGGTATCCGACCTCCTGGAGGGTCTCAGAATCAACAGCCGCTTGGAGCAGGGAGTCCTGAACTTGGAGGCGGACCTGACCATGAAGGCACCGACTTGGTCAGGCCTTGTTCACAACCTAAACGGAAGCGCGGATTTTGCTCTAAAAGACGGGCTGATAAAGGAATCAAGCGTTTTTGTCCGCATCCTTGACATGTTGAGTGTGAGGAATGTCTTGAAGCCCAAGCCCTCCCATCTATCAGACGATGCCTTCTACTTCGAATTCATGACCGCGACCGCCTTGATAAAAGACAGCGTATTGGCCACTGAAGACTTTGCCATGAAGAGTCCGGTGTACAATGCAGTGGCAGCCGGACAGGCGGATCTCGGAGACCAGGGCGTTGACTTCACCCTGGGCATTCAGCCCCTCGAAACCCTGGACACCGTCCTGAGCAAGATCCCCTTTCTGGGGTACATCCTTACCGGCAAAGACAGCTCCATACTCACATACTACTTCGAGGTGGAAGGCCCCTTTTCCGGGCCCTCAACCCGCCACGTCCCGTTCAAACACCTGGGAGGCGGGGTGGCGGGAGTGCTCAAGCGCCTCTTTCTATCCCCCCTGCGCCTCTATAACGGGCTTTCCGACGACTCCCGGAAGGGCGGCGACGGCTCCGCGCGGTAGCCGGGTCCCAGCCTGTATCCGGCGCTTTTTCGTCCCCCGAGATTTCGTACTCCCCGAGCGTCCTTCCCGGACCCGCCGCCTCGAGGTGCTCTCTTAACCCGGGTCTAAGATACACGCCGGATAAATCGAAACGCTTGAGGGCCGAGGCCAAAACCTCGACCTGCTCGGAAAGAGGGGCCTTGCGGTTCACTATGACGACCGGCTTCCCCCGGATGCGGCAGAGCCCGCCGGAAATAAAGCCCCCCTCTCTCCGCACGGTTTCATAGCGCACCTCTATACCCAGGCCCGCGGCGATCTCCTCCATTTGTCCCAACATCAGCTGTTCGTCCATGCCCTGTCCCTCTTCGTGTTCTCCTCAGCCTCTACCCGGGGAGGAAATAAGCGAAACCACAAACCCTGCTGCGGCTAAAAGGCCGGTGATGTGGAAGAGACCGTCCAGCCCCACCCGGCTTGCGATCCATCCGGACACCACCGGCCCGGAGATGAAGCCCGAGTCGTAGACCGCGGTGAACACGGCCATTACCGTAGCCTTGTCCCCGGCCGCTCCGTAACCTCCCGCCAGGGCGTTGTGAGTAGGGAAAAGGAACCCTATGCCCGCTCCAAACAACACCGCCGCTCCCAGTCCCCCCGGGCCGCCCAGCAGATACGGGACAAGAAAAATCCCCAAGGCGAAAGGGGGGTAAAAGAACCGCATGAAACGGAGCTTCCCGCGCCGGTCAACCACTCCACCCATACCCAGCAATATGCCTATGGCCAGGGCGAACGCGGCGAAGAAAAACGGGCCGGCCGAGGCCTCTCTTCGCTCTGCAGCCAGGGCCAAGAAGTTGAAAACCGTGGATTGGCAGTGGGCGAAGATCAAGGTGGAAAGCAAGAGAAAAAGGAAAGAAGGGTCGGAGAGAAAGGGCCGGTACCGGGCTCTCCCGCCTCTGTTGACCACGGCCGGCATCCCGGTGATCCGCCCGGCCTGTCGGACTACGCCCCATGAGAGAGCCGTCACCCCGCACGCTGCGGCAAACACGGCCTCGAATCCCCAGGCCTTGATCAACAGCTCCCCCAAGAGCGGGGCCAAGGCCACTGCGCCCATCAGCGACGCGCCCACCATGCTGTAGGCCCGGGCCCTCCCCTCGTCCGGGAACAAGCGGGCCACTGCTGAGAAGCTGCCGGCGATAAAGCCCGAAAACCCCAGTCCGTGAAACACCCTTACCAAGAGCATGGGCGCCCCCACACCGCTGAGAAAGGGATAGCAGCAGGAAGCTAGGAGCATGCCGGCGGTTCCCCACAACATGACCCAAAAGTCCCCGCGTCTTGCACCCACAGCGCCTATCAAAGGTCTGGATACCACCGCGGCCAAAGAAAACAACCCCATGACCCACCCGATCTCCCGGCTCCCGGCGCCCATTCGGTCCAGGGCCAGGGGATACAGGTAGAACAAGGCCACGTTTGAAAAAACCAGGAAATACGACAGGTTTAATAATAGAAAAGCAGGGTGGCTGGTACCCACATGATTCGAGTCCAGGGTGGAGGTCTGCTCGGTCTTATTCCGCATAGCCAATCCTTCTGCCCACCTCCCCGGCCGTTCACGCTCGCGGCTCCCGCCGCAACAGCCACAGAACCGCCCGGGCACAGATAGCGATCACTCTATCCGGTGCAGGGATCCTGTTCAAGTGTAAACAGCGGGCGAGCTCCCCGCTTCTTCCCATTCTCCGCTGATTATGATATTATTTATTATATATAATTTTTAAATCAGCTTCCACGGTGGACGCTTCTATGGCTACCACTGGAATCCTAAGACATCAGCGGTTCCTGGATCATACCATGGGGTCCTACCATCCGGAGAACCCTCAGCGCTTGCGCATTCTCTACGACATGGTTGACTCCCTGGACCTGTCCGGGACGTTCGCTGACCTCCCAGCGCGAAGAGCGACGCGGGAAGAGCTTCTTGCAGTCCATGATCCGCAATATCTCGACAGGCTGGCTTCTTCGAGCGGTCGACCATCCACCTACCTCGATCCCGACACCTTGGCTTGCGCCCACTCGTGGGACGCAGCCCTCATGGCTGCAGGAGGACTGTGCGAGACCGTGGCCGCTGTCTGCAGGGGCGATGTTCAAAACGCGTTCGGCTTGGTGCGCCCGCCTGGGCATCATGCCGAGTGTGATCATGCCATGGGGTTCTGCCTGATCAACAACGTGGCCGTGGCCGCCCGCTTTGCACAATCGACGCTAGGCCTGAAAAAGGTCCTGATCGCAGATTGGGACCTCCACCATGGGAACGCGACCCAACACGCCTTTGAGCAGGATGCCTCGGTCCTTTATTTTTCCACACACCAGTACCCGTATTACCCCGGCACCGGGGCCTTGGAGGAGACCGGGCTTGGGAAGGGCAAGGGCTTCACCGTGAACGTCCCTTTACCCCCCGGCTGCGGCGATCAGGAGTACATCGCGGTTTTCCAAGAGATCCTGCAGCCTATAGCTCTTTCCTTTAGGCCTGATCTCGTCCTGGTCTCAGCAGGCATGGACATTCATAAGGCCGACCCTTTGGGCGGTATGGCGGTAAGCCCGCCCGGTTTTGCTGCCCTGACCAGGATTTTAATGGAGGTCTCCGAGAGATGCTGCAACGGCCGCCTGGTCCTTTCTTTGGAAGGGGGATATGACCTGGAAGGACTCAGGGATTCGGTCAAGGCAGTGCTCGAAGAGCTCGCAGGCCTTCGTTCCACCCGGGCTGCGCAGCCCGCCTCAGGCGACAGGCGGAGCGCCCTGGAGCGCATCCTGGCTAGAGTAAGGGAAATTCACGCCCTGGACAGGGAGCGCGCGGGGCATGAGGCCTCGGGCAGCATCCCGGAGGCCCCGTCCCGACTATGAGCAGCGGGCGTTACGGAAAATACGGGGAAACCAAACGACTGGAGCGCGCCCGGAACGCCGGACGGCCGATGAGACCGGGAGGCAAAGAAGTTTTGTCTCCAGGTCGTTCTCCAAGGCGGCGGCCCGGGCGAGGGGCGGATTTCATCATCCGGGACGCCCGCCTTACGGACGCAGGCTTCATTGGGGAATTGAGCGCCAGGGCCTTTCTTGTTTACGGCTCCTACAGGGATATAATCCAAGGATGGTTCGAGACCGGCCTCACCACCACCCTGGTAGCTGCGGTGCGGGGCAGGCCCGCCGGTTTTGTTATGGCCGCTCCATTGA
>JBKHIW010000083.1:0-7348 GCA_046538465.1 Desulfobacteraceae bacterium
TTGTTGGACTTTATGTTGGAGAGTTTTTCATTGCTCTTGCGGATATTCCGCTCCACCTCCTCGATCTCCTTTTCCAAGGAGCGGCGCTCCTCCTGGAGGCCGGTCAGGCGTTCATCATCGTCCTGAAAGCCGTGTGCAGCCTCGTCCAACTCCCTGGCCAAGGCTTGAATCCTGGCCGGTCCCTGCCTCCTTTGCTCCATTATTCGCTCAATACGGTTATCGCAACTCTGCAGTTCGATCAGCGCTCGAATCTTATCCTTCAATTGTTCTCCCCTTTATTGATCTATGCAGTTAAGCAATCCCTCCGGGATCCGATTACATCCACCTCATGGGAGACGCCTCCCCCTGGTGAATCTCCACCCGGACCTCCCAGCCCAGGGATTTGAACCTGGATGTCAAGGCCTCCTTGAATCCTTGAAGGGCGGTGAACTCGGTGTCAAAATGGCCTGCGTCTATTACTGCGAGACCCATACCCGAGCAGGCCAGGGCGTCGTGATGGCCCACATCCCCGGTAAGCAGGGCCTGGGCCCCTTGGCGAAGTGCCCTGGCTCCCAAGCTCCCCCCTGAGCCCCCTACCACGGCCAGCCGCTCGACCAATAAGTCCTCCGGGCCGCATACCCGCAGAGTCTCGGCCCCAAAGATCCGCTTGGCCTCTTTAACGAGCGCCGAAAGGGGCAGGGCGCGGGGAAGGTCCCCCACCCGGCCCAGGCCGCATCCTTCCATGCCATCCCGGGAAGGCTCAAGGACCTCTAAGCCTGTGAGCCCGAAAAGGGCGGCCAATATATCGTTGATCCCGCCCCGTGCCGAGTCCAGATTGGTATGAGCGGAGATCACCGTGACGGAGCTTTTGACCGCCTCCTGAACAGCGTCTCCGGGAAAGGTGTCGTCCACGATGGATGATAATGGTCGGAATATCAGGGGGTGGTGGGTGAGCAGGATATCGGCCTTTACACGAGCCGCCTGCCTTACTGCTTCCAGGGTGGGGTCCAGGGCTAGAAGTATGCGGCGTACCGGCCCCGAGTACGCCTTGACCTGGACCCCGGGATTGTCCCACTCCTCGGCGAGTCGGGCCGGGGCCATCTCCTCGAGGCAGGCCATGACCTGGTCAATATCCGGGTTCATGGCCGCCTCTCAGTATAGGCCTTTTGTCGTAC
Organism: Desulfobacteraceae bacterium; assembly: GCA_046538465.1. Classification (GTDB taxonomy): domain Bacteria; phylum Desulfobacterota; class DSM-4660; order Desulfatiglandales; family HGW-15; genus CAZYJR01. Next base: position 1,155 of record JBKHIW010000083.1, read on the forward strand.
TCCAAATCACACCTCCTTTAATGCCCGCAGGCCAAGCCTCAGTCTCCTTCGCTCGAACGGAAAAGGGCGCACCCTTGGAGATGCGCCCTGTGCCGCCGGCGGTCGACCCGGCGGGTCATTTTGTACGGATGTGGTTCCTCGCCCATAATCAGGCAATCTTGGCTGGTGGGCCCACCTGGATTCGAACCAGGGACCTACCGGTTATGAGCCGGTGGCTCTTCCAGCTGAGCTATAGGCCCCCCTGTCGCTGTTTGTATTTATATTGCTTACGTTTTCCGCTTCCCCAAAATTTTAGTTTTGCAGAGAAGTTATTCCATTGTCAAGCCAAAATAAGGCGCCTTCGGATTAGTATTCCTGGAAGCCCTTCAGCTTTTTGGACCGGCTGGGATGCCTCAGCTTTCTCAGGGCCTTGGCCTCGATCTGCCGGATGCGCTCCCTGGTCACCTTGAAATCCCTTCCCACTTCTTCCAGGGTATGGTCAGACTTCTCACCGATGCCGAAACGCATTCTAAGGACTTTTTCCTCCCTCGGGGTGAGAGATGTCAGCACCCTTCGGGTCTGCTCGCCGAGGTTGTGATTGGCCACCGCATCGGAAGGGGACGTGATCTTCTTGTCCTCGATGAAGTCGCCGAGGTGGCTGTCCTCCTCCTCTCCGATAGGAGTCTCCAGGCTGATCGGCTCCTTGGCGATTTTGAGCACTTTTCTGACCTTTTCCAGAGGAAACTCCATCTTCTCGGCGATTTCCTCCGGGGTCGGCTCTCTGCCGTGCTCTTGGACCAGGTACCTGGAGGTGCGGATAAGTTTGTTGATGGTCTCGATCATGTGGACCGGGATCCGTATGGTCCGAGCCTGGTCCGCTATAGCCCGGGTGATCGCCTGGCGGATCCACCAGGTGGCGTAGGTGCTGAACTTGTAACCTCTCTGATACTCGAACTTGTCCACCGCCTTCATCAGGCCTATGTTGCCTTCCTGGATCAAGTCCAAAAACTGCAGACCTCGGTTGGTGTACTTTTTTGCTATGCTGACCACCAGCCTCAAATTTGCTTCGATAAGCTCGCTCTTAGCTTCTTTGGATTTTTGCAAGCTTTTTTCAACTTTATTAAGAGTATTCTTGAGTTCTTTAGGGGTCATGTTGGTTCGAGACTTGATGTCATTAATGGTTCTTTCAGATCTTTCAAGTCTCTCTTTCATCTCCAGTAGCTCGCGCTTCTTCAGCTTCAGCGTGGTTACACGCTTCTCGTCACCGGCGGTCTTGGGTATCTGCTTAAAGCATTTCTTAAGTTGAGAGACCGGCTTGCCCCCGGCCCGGACCATGCAGTCGGTGATCTCCTGCTCCGCCTCCTCGATTGCGGCCACTGTCTCCCTTAGGCGCTCCACCATCTTGTCCAGCTGCCTTTTTTCCAGCTTGAACGAGGCTATCAGTTCGGCTATGCGCTCGTGGTTCTCCTCGATCCTGGCGTTGAGCTCTTTCTTCCTGGCGGCGGGGCAGCGCTTCTTCTGGGCCTCCTGCCTGAGTTCACAGCACTCCTGGTACAGTGAGTCGATTTCATCGATCACCTTTATGATCGCTTCACGCCTCTCCCCGGCTTGTACATGGCTGTCTTCGTCATCCAGGTCATTTATGACGTCCTTGATCTTGACCTCACCGCGCTTCAATTTATGGCCCAGATTTATTATGTACTCTATCCCTATGCGGCATTCCAGGAATGCATTCAAGGCCTCCTGTTCGCCCGCCTCGATGCGCTTGGCAATGGCCACCTCTCCCTCACGGGTCAGGAGGGAGATGCACCCCATCTCCTTCAAATACATCTTGACCGGATCGGACACCTTGCCCGCAGCCTCTGAAATCTCATCACGGAGACTGTCTTTTTCTTCGGCTTTTCCTTCTTCTTTCTTAGCTTCTTTTTTGGCTTTTTCTATCTTGTTTTTGGAGGCCTCGTCTATGACCATGATGTCGAGTTCTTCAAACATCATCATAAGGTCGTCAATATACTCCGAGGAAGTGATCTCATCAGACAAATCATCGTTGAGCTCTTCATAAGTGATGTAGCCCTTGTCCTTGCCTATGTCGATCAGCCTCTTGAGGTTCACCATATCGGAGTTGTTGTTCATGCCCTTTCCCTCCTGATTTCGGCCCGTCATCTCGCCGCCTGCCCCTGTCGCTTGGCCTTTAGCCGGAGCAGTTGATTGGCCTTTTCCAGATTCCCTTGCCGCACGGCCTCGGAGATCCTCTCCGAGAGCCGATCCATCACCGCCGATTTGAGCTCTTGCACTACGCTGTCCACGGCGTCTTTAGGACAAAACGGCTCAGAGACCCGGATTTCTCTGACCAATGATGGAGCCTGATCTCCTTTCATCCGCAGCGCCACGCCCTCGGGATCCAGTCTCCCTTCGGAGAAGAAATGCTCTTTGGCCGCCCGCAGCACCGCCTTGGCCGCAGGGCTGCTCAAGAGCACCTCGCACTCGCAGTCCAAGAGCTGGGGTGCGGACTCGGGGTAGTGAAAAAGTATGTCCAGTAAGTTACGCTCATTAACCAGGAGCCCCGCAGCAGGTGAACCATCGCTTGCTGAGGCCCGTTCCTCTGACCGCCGCGGCCCGGACGTCATTCTTGCCCTACCGGCAAGCAGGGCCTCGGAAAGGCCGGTGCGTTCGGAGACCCTCTTGACATAGAAGGCCTTCAGGGCGGCGTCGTCCGTGACTGAGAGTACCGCCGTTATGTTGTTTACAGCCCGGGCTCGGGATTCGGGGCTCTCACCCGCCTCGGCCAGGGTCAAGTCCACAAAGTAGTCCAGCATGGGGACGGCCTCCTCGACCAAATCCCGGAATGCCTTGGCGCCTTCCCGGTTGACGAAGCCGTCCGGATCCTCCCCCCCGGGAAGCACGAGCACACGGGCAGGCACGCCTTCCTGCAGGAAAAGGGGCAGGCTTTTTACTGCCGCTTTCCTGCCTGCCTCGTCCGGATCGAAAACCACGACCACCTCGGAGGCATACCCCTTCAGCGTTCGTATATGACTCCGGGTGAGGGCGGTGCCCAGTGTAGCCACAGCTTCGCTTATCCCATGCTTGTGGAGTGCAAGGGCGTCTGTGTAACCCTCTACAACCACAGCCCGGCCGCTTTTTCGTATGGCCGGACCGGCCGGGCCGAGCCCGTAGAGGATCTCACCTTTGCGGAAGACAGGCGTCTCCGGAGTATTAATATATTTAGGCTGTTTGTCCCGCTCCGCCAGTATCCTGGCACCGAACCCCGCCACGCGATTGGTCACCGTGAGAATAGGGAATATCAACCTGCCGCGGAACCGGTCGTACCATCCCCCGTTTCGCTTGGGGATCACCAGACCGGCTTGAACCGCCAGGTCCATATCCTGACCCTGCTTCTGCAGGTGGCTGGTTAATCCATCCCAACGCTCGGTTGCATAACCGAGCATGAAGGAACCAGCAGTCTCACGGTCGATACCCCGGGCTGAGAGGTATCTCTTCCCGGGTTCGCCGGCCTTGGATTCGGCCAGGAGCTTCCTATAGAAATCAGCTGCTTTGCCGTTAACGCCGAAAAGCGCTTCCTTGATCTCCAACCGCCTCTTTTCCCCCGGCGTCCACCTTTGCTCGTCAATGGGGATGTGGTAGCGTTCCGCAAGGTCTCGAAGCGCCTGGGAAAACGAGACGTTGTGATATTCCATCCAAAAAGTTAAGACATCCCCCCCCTTTTTGCAGCCGAAGCAATGAAAGATCCCCTTCGCTGGATTGACCGCAAAGGACGGCGTCTTCTCCGAATGGAAGGGGCACAACCCCACGTAATTCTGCCCTGACTTTCGGAGCTGAACGAACTGTCCGATAACCTCGACGATATCGGCCGCCCTCTTTACCTCCTCTTTCACGCCACCCCCGCGTTGACGCCTTGTCCAGGTGACATCGACAAACGTCAAACTTTCAATCTAAGATGCACTAAGGTCTTTGTCAAGGATCCCGCTATCCCACTTCCTTGTTTCTCGAATAGCTGCGGCCAAATCCAGGCTTCCTTGATAAAGTGCCCTGCCGGTGATCATTCCGGCGACCCCGTCCGGGGCCAGGCGGGCCACCTTGGCAACATCCTCTATTCCGGATATCCCGCCGGATACTATGACCGGTATCTCCAGAGATCGGGCCAAGATGCGGGCGCCTTCCACATTGGGCCCGCTCTCCATCCCGTCCCGTTCTATGTCCGTAAAAATTACCGCTGAAATCCCCAAGTCTTGGTACCGTCTTCCCACCGAGGCAGGGGAGAGCCCGGTCTCTTCAGTCCATCCCTCAACCGCCACTTTTCCTCCGCGGGCGTCTAAGCCCAGTATGATCCGGCCGGGAAACTCCCGGCAGGCTGCTTCAGCAAAGCCGGGATCCTTTATGGCCGAGGTGCCCAGGATCACCTGGCTCACTCCTGCGGCGAGGTATATTTCTATTGTCTCCAGCGACCTGATGCCGCCGCCCAGCTGCACAGGCACTGATACAGCGGAGGCAGCCCGCCGGACCGCTTCTTGGTTCACCGGCCTCCCTTGGGCGGCGCCGTCAAGATCGACCAGATGAAGCCGTTCCGCGCCTTCGGACACCCAGCGCTGCGCCATGTCCTCGGGCGCGTCTGAATAGACGGTCTCGTCTTCCATCCGGCCCTGGCGCAGCCTCACGCACCTGCCGGCCTTGATGTCAACTGCCGGGATTACGATCATAAGGCGTTCTCCGACCGTGCATCCTTTCCCTTATCAGGGCGACTGAGCAGCCTCTCCAGGCCCAAGAGGGCCAACTGTTCAGCGGTCAGCCATTTTCCTCCGGCCTGGATGAAGGCCCCCATATCCAGGAGATTATCGCTGAGAGATCTCTGGGTCATGTCGAAGCGCCCCTTCCAAATTATCCTTCCATTATCGACCGCCACCAGGAAGAGATCAAAGGCCACGGAGGCAGGAGCCTCCACGGCGAATTCGCGACCGAGCCGCTCCCGCCACCGGTAGATATAGCCGGCGAGCACTGCCTCAGCCGATAGCCGCCGCCCTGTAAGCTTCAGGAGGTCTATCTCTTGGCCTGTGGGGTTCCCAGACAGGGCCTCGGCGTACGCCCCCATTACCTCTGACGGCGGGACCAGACCTAGGCCTTTCTTTTGGGAGAGGCGCTCCATCAAGTGATCATTCATACGCTCGGCGATCGCCCCGGGGACCGGAGAAGCGGAAAATGTACCGCCGGTAACGGGGTTTCTCACCATGCGTGAGGAGGTATGTTCCAGGAGGACGGGCTGGAAGCCTCTTACCGCTATTCGGTCTTCCGGTTTGGGGAAAAGGGGTTCGGCCGGGCGCTTGGCCCTGTTGAAGTAACAGCCCGAACACATTGCCAGGGCGGTCATGGAGAGAATCAATATCCGGAAAAAAACCCCTCTAGCTGGTCTGCAGCCGGCACACATAGGCGGGTCTCCGATTCTCATAGCAGAGCTGAAGAATTAAACGGTCCCCTTGGTGGAAAGTGGGGCCCCGTTCAGTCTTTCCTCCGGGGTCACCGCCTCGGCCAAGGCCCGGCCGAAGCCCTTGAATACGGACTCGGCCGAGTGATGGGCGTCCTCGCCCTCCAGCAGGTCGACGTGGAGGGTGATGCCGGCATGGGTAACAACGGCCCTGAAAAACTCTTTCAGCAACCCCACGGGAAAAGACCCGGCGGCCTCGTTTACCCGTCCGAAGCTGTATTTGAGGAAGGGGCGGTTGGAGATATCCATCACCACACGAGCCAGGGCTTCATCCATGGGTACCAGGGCCGAGCCGTACCTTCGTATTCCTCCCTTGTCACCCAAGGCCTTTGCCAAAGCCATGCCCAGGCAGATGCCCGTATCTTCGACTGTATGGTGATAGTCGACTTCCAGGTCCCCGCGGGCTTTGAGGTCCAGATCGATAAATCCATGGGCGGCGGCCAGCGTCAGCATATGATCCAGGAAGGGGATGCCGGTGTCTACAGTGGATACACCTGTACCGTCCAGCGTCAGCTTTACCCTGGTCTCGGTCTCTGCGGTTTTTCTCTCCACGGTTGCGGTTCTGTCCATATACTCGGATTTCGGGGCCGAGGCTTGAGCGGCGCTCATGCCTTGGCCCCGCTTTGTGCGTGGTGGAGATGATGGGATTCGAACCCACGACCTGTACGTTGCGAACGTACCGCTCTCCCAGCTGAGCTACATCCCCGGGAACCATGTAATT
>JBKHIW010000084.1:0-7177 GCA_046538465.1 Desulfobacteraceae bacterium
CCTTCAGCGGAACAAGGTGAAAAAGGCAATTCAGCTGTTCGACATGATCGAGACCGTGGACTCAGTGCGCCTGGCCCGGGAGATAGACAAGCAGTGTGAAAAGGCGGGGATGAGGATGCCTGTGCTGGTAGAGGTAAACAGCGGCCGGGAGGAGAACAAGAGCGGGGTTATGCCCGAGGAAGCCCCGGGGCTGATACGGGAGATCTCCGCGTTGGACCACGTGGAGATCCAAGGCCTGATGACCATGGGGCCCTTTACCGGGGACCCGGAGGAGGCCCGTCCCTACTTCCGCACTACAAGAGAGCTCTCCGAGACCGTGCGTTCGATGGACATCCCGGGCGTGGACATGAAGTACCTCTCCATGGGCATGTCCAACTCCTACAAGGTGGCCTTGGAGGAGGGCGCCAACCTGGTCCGCATCGGCACCCTGATCTTCGGGGAGCGCAGCGGGGGGCCCGGGGTGAATTGAGTTACGCCGCCAAAGAGATCAAGCGGTTGAGCGGCAGGGCCCTACACAGGTGGAAGATGATCTCCGGCGGAGACCGCATAATGGTCGCTGTCTCCGGGGGCAAGGACAGCCTGGCCCTGCTTTGGCTCTTGCGGGAGCGACTGGCCAGGGTGCCGGTGGACTATGAGCTGACAGCGGTCCATGTGGATCCGGGATTCGGGGCTGACTCGGCCGCAAGGACCGCGGCCTGGTTCGAGGAGAACGGATTCGTCTATCGGGTGATAAGGAGCGATTTCGGCCCCCGGGCGCATGGGCCGGAAAACCGGGAGAATCCCTGTTTCCTCTGCTCCAGGCTGAGGAGAAAGGCACTTTTCGAGAAGGCCGCGGAACTCGGGTGCAGCAAGATTGCCTTCGGCCACCACAAGGATGATGTGATCGAGACCCTGTTCGTGAATATATTCTATGGGGCGTCCATCAGCACCATGAAGCCGGTTCAAACGTTTTTCAACGGGGAGGTGACCGTGATCCGGCCCCTCTATCTGGTCGATGAGTCGCTGGTGGAGCGGTACTCAAGAGAGATGGGGTGGCCGGAGATCGACCTCGGCTGCCCGAGCGCCGGGTCCACCAAGAGGAAAGAGGTGAGGGACATGCTCCGGTCCTTTTACCGGCGTAACCGCAAGATCAAAGGCAACATATTCCACGCCCTTTCCAACGTGCGGGAGGACTACCTGCCCTGAGCGCGGCCCAGCAGGGACAATGCCGCCTCGGCGGCCTTCTCCGGGGTCAGCCCGAACCGCTCGTAGAGGACCTGGTAGGGAGCGGAGGCGCCGAAGCGGTCGATACCCAGGACGATGCCCTTATCCCCCGCATATCTGCACCACCCTTGGGTGGCCCCGGCCTCGATCACCACCCTGGCGGCCACCTCAGGGGGCAGCACGCGGTTGCGGTAGTCCTCGGGCTGGGCCTCAAAGAGCTCCCAGGAGGGCATGCTCACCACCCTGGGGTTCGCCCCGGCCTCTTCGACCAGCGCCGCGGCCTCGAGAGCGATTTTGACCTCCGATCCGGTGCCGATCAGGATCACGTTCGGCCGGCCGTCCCTGGCCTCCTTGAGGATGTAGGCGCCTTTATGGACTCCGACCTCCCCGCTCGAACCCGAGCGGTCCAGTACCGGGAGCCCCTGTCTGGTCAAGGCCAGGACCGTGGGCCCGTCACTTCTGGTAAGGGCGTTCAGCCATGCCTCGGCGGTCTCATTGGCGTCGGCCGGCCGGATCAGGGTCAGCCCGGGGACGGCCCTTAAGGAGGCCAGATGCTCTACAGGCTGGTGGGTGGGGCCGTCTTCTCCCAGCCCGATGCTGTCGTGGGTGAGTATATAGATCAACCTGAGGCCCATCATGGCGGCCATGCGTATGGCCGGCCGCATGTAGTCGGAGAAGATCAGGAAGGTCCCGCAGTAGGGTATCAGACCGCCGTGAAGGGCCATGCCGTTTGTGACCGCACCCATGGCATGCTCGCGCACGCCGAAGTGGAAGTTCCTGCCCTGATAGGCCCCGGCCTTGAATACAGGCGCGCCCTCCACAAGGGTCTTGTTGGAGGGCGAGAGGTCGGCCGAGCCCCCGATCAGGTTGGGTAGCCGCCCTGCCACGGCGTTCAAGACCTTGCCGGAGGCAGCGCGTGTTGCCGGGCCCTTTGCCTGGGGTTCGAAAACAGGTATTTCCTTTTCCAGGTCGGCCGGGATCCGGAGGGCGATCCACCTATCCCACTCCGCGGCGAGATCCGGGTGATCCTTTCTGTAGGCGGTCATCCGCTGCAGCCATTTCTCCCTCCTTTCTCGGCCTTGTTCCTCGGCCTCCCTGAATTTTTCAAGGGCTTCCGGAGGGATGTGAAACGGGGGCTCCGGGGGCCAGCCAAGCCTCTCCTTGGTCAGCCTCAGCTCCTCCTCCCCCAGGGGCTCTCCGTGGGCCGAGGAGGTGTCCTGCTTGTGGGGACTTCCGAATCCTATGTGTGTTCTGACGGCTATCAGCGAGGGCCGGGCCTCTTCCTCCTTGGCCTCCCTAATGGCTCTGTCCAGGGCCTCGATGTCTTCACCGTCCTCCACCCGCAGGACGTGCCAGCCATAGGCCGCGAATCTCGCCTCCCTGTCCTCTGTATAAGCGAGGTCGGTTTCCCCGTCTATGGTCACGTGGTTGTCGTCATAAAGGCATATAAGCCTTCCCAGCCTGAGATGGCCGGCAAGGGATGCGGCCTCATGGCTTACGCCCTCCATCAGGTCGCCGTCGCTTGCAAGGACATAGGTCCAGTGGTCCACTATTTCGTGCCCCGGCCTGTTGAAGCGGGCGGCCAGAAAGCGCTCGGCAACGGCCATACCCACGGCATTTCCAAACCCCTGCCCCAGTGGGCCGGTGGTGGTTTCCACCCCCGGGGTCCTGCCGAACTCCGGGTGTCCGGGGGTGCGGCTCCCCCACTGCCTGAATTCCTGGAGGTCGTCCATGGAAAGGTCATAGCCGCTTAGGTGGAGCAGACTATAAAGGAGCATGGAGCCGTGCCCTGCGGAGAGCACGAAACGATCCCTGTCCGGCCACTGGGGATCGGACGGATCGTGTTTGAGATGACGGGTCCAGAGCACATAGGCCAGAGGGGCGCAGCCCATGGGCAGGCCGGGATGTCCGGACTTGGCCTTTTCCACGCCGTCGGCCGAGAGCATTCGGATGGTGTTTATACAGGTGGTATCCAGGTCTGTTTGCATGAGTCGTTCATCTCCTGGTGATTTTCGGGGGCTCGGCCCGCCGAAGCCGGGTGCGTACTTTATCGCATTGAGCCGGGGTGTCAAGGCCGTTTCCCCTATAGGGCGGGGAAGCTCAGGCGTCCCCCCTTTCCCTCATCAGGGATAACAGGCCGGAGACCACTTCGGGGCCCGGCGATTCCCCCGGCGGGCCCGCCGCCCCCAGGACACCCGTCTCGACCAGGGCGGCCTGTATCAACGGACCGGGCGAGGATCGGTAGAGCAAGAGCAGCCGGTGCAGGTATCCACCGAGATCCCAAATCCGCCTGAGACGCGGCGAGCGTCCTTCGCCGTCGGCCCCATTGTTCAAGGAATAGGCGGTGATTTCCCGCCAGGCGGCCGGGGCCAGGTTCGCTCCCGGAGAGACCACGCCGTGGCTGCTCGGGTGGTCGAGGAACTGCTCCTCGTCGCCGTCATAGATCCTGAACACGGTCCTGAAACGGGAGGCCTTGCGGTAGTTGCGGCACCGCTCCAGGGGGCCGGTGAATATCAGGCCCTGGACCTCCTCCATGTGGGCGAGCTCCTTTAATACGGCCGTTCGAATGTGGGACCTCTTGAGGGCCCTTCCTGACTCCTTTGCCAGGCCGGGGTCGTTTACCAGGATAAGCGGCATCCCGGTAGAGGAGCAAAGATCCCTGTAGTAGGAGGGAAGCCCCCTGTTGCTGTGGTAGAAAAGCGGGGTGTCCACCCAGACGACCGAGCCGCGGCGGCCGTTTTTCCCGGTCCGGGCTTCCATTAAGGCGAGGTTTTCGGCGGTCTCCTCTGGGCTGCGCCCCGTGATCCATGCCAGCAGGGTCATTTCCTCGTCCGCGAGTGAAAAGGCGGCCTCCAGTATATCGGCCCTCCGGGATCCGGATAGGGCGAGCCCCCGGCCGGCGCGGGGACCGCAAAGGAAGACCGACTGCGCGTATCCCTGGACGCGCTCCAATTGAGAGGCAAGGCCTCTAAGGTCCACATCGCCTCCCGCATCAAGCGGGGTCAGGAGCTCAACTATCAGGCCCCGGGGTAACATCAATGCCGCCATTTACGCGGAACTCCTCCCTGCCCAGCAGGTCATGCAGGTGTACCATGCCCTTTACCCTGCTTTGCTTGTCCACAATGGCCAGATGGGTGATGGCGAAGGCCTCCATCAGGCCAAGTGCCTCGGCCGCGGTGCGGTCCTCTTGTATCGTCTTGGGCGCCGGGGACATCGCTTCCTCGGCCCGCAGGCCCCTGATTTCCCCGCCCGCGGCAAGGATCCTGCGGAGATCACCGTCCGTGATAATGCCGGCCAGTCTTCCATCGCCGTCCACTACCAGGGTCGCGCCCAGGCCCTTGGCCTCTATCTCCTTGACCGCCTCCGGCAGGCCCGCCTCCGGTCGGACCGCCGGTATTTTTTTCCCGGTAATCATTACCTCGCCGACCCTGGTGGAGAGCCTTTCTCCCAGTGTCCCTCCGGGGTGGAACCTGCGAAAGTCCTTGCTGCTGAATCTGCGGCAGTGGATCAGGGCAACGGCTATGGCGTCTCCCATGGCCAGGGCCGCGGTGGTGCTGGCGGTCGGTGCCAGGCCCATGGGACAGGCCTCTCTTTCCACGGCTACGTCTATTACCACATCGCTTTCCCTGGCCATAGGGGAGTCGGTGCGGCCGGTCATTGAGATGATGCGGGCGTTCATGCCCTTGAGAATGGGCAGCAGGTGGTTTATCTCCGCGGTCCTGCCGCTGTTGGAGATGGCCACTACGATGTCCTCGCTGGTCACCATGCCCAGATCGCCGTGGATGGCCTCTGCCGGGTGGAGAAAGAGGGAGGGGGTGCCGGTGCTGTTCAGGGTGGCCGAGATCTTCCTGGCCACCAGCCCGGATTTGCCCATGCCGGTCATTATCACCCTGCCCTTGGCCTCCAGGATCATGCTGACAGCGTTTTCCAGCTCCGGTCCCACCCGGTCCACCAGGTCCAGGACGGCCTGGGCCTCGATCCTCAAGACCTCCTTTATATGCTCGATAATCATCGGCTGCTCCGTCCCCGGCCGGCCGCGGCCGGTGTCAGTCTCTTTATCATGATCCCGGCCTGTGCTCAAGACTCAAGGTGAAAGATGCGAGGTTGCCGTTGCAAACAGGGCGGGTTTATTGTATCCGGAGGAAGGCCTGCCGGGTGCAGGAGTATAGGTTTGATGTTTCAAAAAGAGAAAGGCTGGTTATGAGGCTTCGAGACTTCCCTGAAGAGATCCGACCCAGGCTGATTCCGGAGCCCCGCGGGAGCATGGTCTACCACTGCCTCGGGTGCGGGCGGGAGTTCGGAACAGAGAGGCTGCTCTATACTTGCCCGGAGTGCGGGAGCGTGTTGATGCTGAGGGATCCAGATTTCCCAGCCCTGGCCGAGACCCCGCCGGAAGAGTGGAGGCGTATCCTGGACTACCGCCGCATGCTCAACCTACAGGCCCTCAAGGGAGTCTTCAGGTACTACGAGCTCATTGCGCCGGTGATACCTTTGGAGCGGATCGTCTATCTCGGAGAGGGGCACACCCCGCTGGTAAGGGCCAACCCCCGCTTAAGAGGGGAGTTGGGCCGGGACTTTTGCTTCAAGAACGACGGGCTCAATCCCAGCGCTTCTTTCAAGGACAGGGGCATGGCCTGCGCCTTGAGCTTTCTCAACCACTATGCCGCTGAGCAGGGCATAGACAACCTACTTTCCATATGTGCCTCCACCGGTGATACGTCAGCCTCGGCCGCCCTTTACGCATCCTATCTGGAGGACTTTCTCAAGTCGGCGGTCCTGCTGCCCCACGGCAAGGTGACCCCGCAGCAGCTCGGCCAGCCCCTGGGGAGCGGCGCCCGGGTGCTGGAGATCCCCGGGGTCTTCGACGACTGCATGAAGGTGGTAGAGACCCTGGCCGAGCGCTATCACGTGGCCTTGTTGAACTCCAAGAACAGCTGGCGCATCCTGGGCCAAGAGTCCTTCTCTTTCGAGATAGCCCAGGACTTCGACTATGAGGTTGAGGACAAGGTGGTGGTCCTGCCCATAGGCAACGCCGGGAACATCACCGCGGTCCTGGAGGGCTTCCTCAAGCTTCGGGACCTGGGGATCATCACCGGGCTTCCCAAGCTGATCGGGGTCCAGTCCGAGCACGCGGATCCGGTCTTCAGGTACTACCTGGAGGAAGAGCCGGAAAAGAGGGAGTTCAGGCCGGTCAGCGTCCGCCCCAGCGTGGCCCAGGCCGCTATGATCGGAAACCCGGTCTCCATGCCCAGGGTGGTGGACCTGGTCAGGCGCTATGACCGGATCGCCGGCGGAAGGCGGGTCTTTGTGGTCAGGGTCTCGGAGCAGGAGATCATGGACTCCATGATAATCGCCAACCGAAACGGCAACATAGCCTGCACCCAGGGCGGGGAGTCCATGGCCGGTTTCGCTCGGGCCGTGGAGCAGGGCCTGGTGGGGGCCGAGGAGATCGGCGTGCTGGACTCCACTGCGCATATGCTCAAGTTCCTGGGGTTCCAGGAGATGTACTTCGAAGATTCGTTTGATCCGGAATTCGAGATCAGGCCCAGGCCGGAGCTGAAAAACGCCCCCACCCTTGTGAGGCCGGCCTCTGTGGAGCGGGTCCCCGAGCCGGGGCGCCCTCTGGAGGGAGGCGATTTGGAGCGGTTTGTCATGGAGACCGCAGCGGAGATCGCCCGCATACTCGGCCTGAAGGAAAAGGCCGGGTGAGCAGGCTCCAATGCTGCGCCTCAAGATCGTGGTGGTGGACAAGACTAGATCGCCTTTCCTGAGGGAGGGGGAGGCGTTTTACCTGGAGCGGCTCAGGCGGTATGCAAGGACCGAGTGGGAGGAGGTCAAGCCTGTGCGGCTCAAGAAGGGGCGCTCCGAGGAAGAGGCGGTAAAGGAGGAGGGGCGCTTGTTGCTCAGGCGTCTTTCCAGAGACGACCACCCAATCGCCCTGGACCGGGAGGGCGGGCAGTACGACTCAGTGGGT
>JBKHIW010000085.1:0-7155 GCA_046538465.1 Desulfobacteraceae bacterium
CTACCAAGTCCGAGGGGACCGGCCTCGGCCTCTCTGTCAGCTACGGGATAGTGCGAAACCACGGCGGGGACATGGATGTCTTGAGCGAGGAGGGAAAGGGCACCCGATTCATAGTGGAGTTCCCTGCGGCCAAGGATGCTTCCCGCACCGTCGGGGAAGAGAAGACCAAAGGGGAGCAGGTGGTGCGCCCCATGTACAACAATAACGGAGCGCCCGGCGGGATATAACGGAAAGTCGACATGGAATCAGAGCGGATACTGATCATAGACGATGAAAAGGTGATTTGCGATGCCTGCTCCATGATTTTGAGCGAGCAGGGCTATGACGTGGATGTACGAAGCACCGGTCGAGAGGGGCTTCACACCGCCCTGCAAGAGGAGTTCGACGTGCTCCTCCTTGACATGAAGCTCCCCGACATAGACGGAATCGACATACTGCGCACGGTGCGAGAGGAGCAGCCCCGCACCTATGTGGTCGTCATGACCGGATACTCCACGGTCAAGAACGCAGTCGACGCCATGAAGCTCGGGGCCTTCGACTACCTGGCCAAGCCCTTTGAAGACGACGAGCTCATCCTGGCAGTGGAAAAGGCCCTGGAGAAAAAGCACCTGGTGGATGAAAACACCTACCTGAGGAAGGAGCTCTATGAGCGCTTCAGCTTCACAAACATAGTGGGCGAGGACCCCAAGATCCTCCGGATATTCGACCAGATCGAAAAGGTGGCCCCCACGGACAGCACTGTGCTTCTCTACGGCGAGAGCGGCACGGGCAAGGAGCTCTTCGTCCGGGCCATTCACGCCCGCAGCCATAGGGCGGGAAAGCCCTTTGTGGCCGTGGACTGCTCCACCCTTTCCCCCGGCCTCCTTGAGAGCGAGCTCTTCGGGCACGTCAGGGGGGCCTTTACAGGGGCGGTAAGCGACAAGGCCGGGGTCTTCCAGGCCGCGGACCAGGGGACGCTCTTCATCGATGAGGTGGCCAACCTTACCCTGGAGATCCAGGGAAAGCTCCTCCGCGTGCTCGAGGCCCAGGAGTATAAGCCCGTGGGCGCCGGCAAGGTAAAAAAGACATCGGCCAGGATCATCGCCGCCACCAACCGCGACCTCAACCGCATGGTGGAGGCGGGCGAGTTCAGGGAGGACCTCTATTACCGCCTCAGCGTCTTTCCCCTTTATATCCCGCCTCTGCGCGACCGCCGGGGGGACATCCCCAAGCTTGCCTATCACTTCCTACGCCAGTTCTGCCGCAAGACCGGCAAGCGGGTGGAGGGGTTTTCGAACGACGCCCTGGAGACCCTGGTCAAGTATGACTGGCCCGGCAACGTGCGCCAGCTCAAAAACGTAGTGGAGCGCCTGGTGATCATGTCAGAGGGCGGGACCATGGACCTTCCCTACCTCCTCGGCCACCTCCACTCCAAGGGCTCACAGTCAGAAGACGAGATCCCGGAATCGGCCGAGGAGCTTAAGGCCCGCAAAAAGACCTTGATCGAGGAGTACTTCGCCCCGGTGGAAAAGGCCTTTGCGCTAAAGGCCCTCAAGGCCGCAGGCGGAAACATCACCAAGGCGGCCGAGCGCGTGGGAATGAAGCGGCCGAACTTCCACACGCTCATGAAAAAACACAATATCTCCCCGGATCAGCTCTGATCTCAGTGCTCCTTGACCCGTTTCCACGCCTTCAACTGCTCCGCGGTGAAGCAGGCCGAGCACAACTTACCCCAGAACGCGAACTGGTTGTTCTCGGGAAACCGCCTGGCGAACTCATACCCATCCTCTGCCAGCTCCTTCACGATCTCCACCGGCACGGTCTCGCCTTCCACGTCCACCTGCTCCCCATCGGCTCCTGCCAGCAAGCCCTGGATCTTGACCGTCATAACCACCTCCTGTTCTTCCCAAAATCCCTCCTGCAAACGCCCGCCAATTGTGCACGGAAGAATTCAACGATCTACCATCCACATACACAATAGCACCGCCCGATGGCCCGTTCAAGGGAGCGTCCCATCATCCCACCCATGAGAGCCCAGTACCTCACGAAGAGCCCCTGCAAGAATCCTAAAGTTTTTCTCCAGGTAATATGCTCGCATCCCCGGCTCCAACAGCGAGCCTAATTTGGTGGTATAGTCGACTTTGCGGAAAGTCTCCAGGCGCGCCAAAACGCCTGCGGCGATTTTCGGGTCACCGGGGGGACGAATCCCTCGCTTGACAAGAAACTCCATGTCGTAAGCGTCCCTAATTTCCCCACGGCCAAGCAGTGCCTCAACCTTCATGTCCATCATCTTTTCAAGCGTGACGACTCGCAGCAATACCTGCCTGTCCGAGTGAGGGCTGTAAGCTATCCCTTGTTCCGCTGCCAGATACTCTCCATGCTTCCGTATTTCGATCTTCAGGCTTCGAGGAGACGTTGTCCCTCGGAGCTCGTATAATAAAGTATGGTATTTTTCGGCCGCATCCTTTATTGAATAGAAACGACTCAGATAAGCTTTTATTTCTTCAAATAAAGCACTACCGCGGTCTTCCCGAATAAGCCGAAAATCGAGATCCACGGAGTAGCGATCGAGTCCGTGACAGAGGCGGAGCATCGTGCCCCCGCAAAACACAAAATGCCGGAGAAACCGGCCGCTGTTGAGACGATCCAAAACCTCCATCTCAAAGCGTTCCTGTTCAATCAAATCCTGCATCTTGCATTGACCTTCTGTTGAATAGCCTCAGGGAAAGAGGCCGCCATCTCGCTCAACCTTCCATGATCCAGGCGTCCCACATCGAGTGCATCCCAATCCAGGGAGTACCTCCCTACCCAAGCAAGATACGCCGCGTCCAGTAGCGCTTTCTCGGGTTCTGCCAGAAAACAACCGTTTCGTCTGGTGTATCCGAAGAAAAGCCTTGGCTGTATCTTGAAGTATACGAAACAAACACCCGGGCCATCAATCTTTTTAGAACGTTTTTGTGCTGCATTTTCGTACCAGCCATGCTGTACCTGAGTCGTAATTTGATAAAATGAGAGGGCGCTGGTAAACGAGATATAGGAAGGGACTTGAAGGAAGTTGCTGATTTGAAAGAACTCCGAGACTCCGTAACGCTCCCAATTCCGCCCAAGAACGTAAAAATTCTTCTTCAAGCGGATAAAAAGCCCTCGCCGAACGTATCGGCTGCAAAGCACATGGGCTGCGGCAAGAGAAATTTTCCTGGCTGCCGCTACGTCTTCCGCAGTAAAAAAGAGCCGACCTCGGAGGTCATCCTGCATCACACGACACCTTAATCAAAGATATATTCTTAACAATTTCGATAAGAATATATACCTAGATCCGAGGTGTCAAGTGTGAATACAACCCACTCTCCCCTGGCGGAAAAAATTTTAAATTTTTAAGTTGACAACAGAGATGGAGGGGTATCGTGCTTACGGGGTTCGGGGTACGGAATTCAATATTAAACTAATTAAAATAAATTTTACATAACTATTTCATGTAATGAAAACCGCTCTTATAGATCTCAAGATTGACCCCCCGCTCTCGATCAGGGAGCGAGTCTACGACCACCTCAAGCAGGAGATACTGAACGGTCGTCTATCCGCTGAGAGCATTCTTGTGGAGTCCCAGCTGGCGGCCCAAATCGAGGTGTCCAGGACTCCGGTGCGGGAGGCCCTCCATTTCCTGGAAAAGGAGGGCCTTCTGGAGGCCTTGCCCCGGGTTGGCTACCGGGTGCGAGAGATAAGCCTACAGGAGTTCGATGAAATCTGCGAGATCAGGAAGTTCACGGAGGATCTTGCAGTTCGGTGGGCGGTGGAGAAGATTACCACCAAGACCATCTCAGCCTTGGAGAAAAACCTCTCCATTGCCTCGAGCAGGCTCCGGGAGGAGGCCTGGGAGGACTTCGTGGACCTGGACGCCGAGTTCCACGAGCTCCTCGCCGAGGCCAGCGGAAGCCGCCGGCTCCAGGACTTGATCAAGAGCCTGCGGGCGGACATGCTGAGGTTCAGGATTCAGAGTCTGCACCAACCATTCACGGCCGGGCTGGCCCTAGAAGGGCACGAGCGTATTTTCCGCTGCATACGCGACGGGGACGCAAGAGGCGCATCCGAAGGGATCTTGCGCCACTTGGAAGAGTCTAAGAAGTACATCCTGCTGCACGCATTCGAGAAAACCGAGTAACAGCGGGCACTCCAGGGAAAAATCAACCGATTGGGCAAGTTACGATTGAATGGAGGATGGGTACATGACGGTAAAGGAAATCGCTGTTATAGGAGGAGGAAACGGAGCCCTTACCACGGCCGGTGACATGGCTCTGGCAGGATTTAACGTTCGCATGTGGACAGTCTTCCCTGAGGAGTACGGAGATCTTTACGAAACACATACGCTCAAGCTAAGGGGTTTGGGAAGGACAGGGGAGGCCCGAAAGACCGATTCGTCCATTGAAAAACTAAAGCAGCTCTACCCGGCGATTCACCCTGTGGAAAACGCCTTCTCGGTCGCCCTTTTGAACGTAGGCCCCATTATCCACTCTTGCCTGGTGCTTCTGAACACTGGGCCCATCGAGCACTTCGAGTCCTGGGACATCCACAACGAGGGGACAACGGCATCGGTAAAAAAGCTTATTCTGGCCCACGATCGCGAGCGAATAGCACTCAGAGAGGCCCTGGGCTTTACCTGCCACCACTATCCCTTTTCTGACCACTACGACCAGGAAAGCGAGGAGCCATGGATGTACGGCAGAAAGGCGCACACTGACCTAGTGAAGAGCGAGAGCTGGCGCGAGCCGCTACACTTCGGCCACCGATACATAACAGAAGACGTCAAGTGCAACTTGGCCCTCTTGACCTCCATCGGCGACTTCGCCGGGCAAGAGACCCCCATAGCGGACTCGCTCCTGACTCTCCTCGGCGTGATAGTCGGCGAGGATTTCAGAAAAACTGGTAGGACTCTTGAGACCCTGGGACTAGGACAAACCGAAAAGGAAGAGATGGAGCGGATCCTTCTACAGGGCCTCTAGCCGTCAGATTTAACCGGGGCGGCTCTTCCGCGCCCCACCCTGAAACCCTCATCCTGGCAGCTCTACAATAGAGCGAAACCGGGGCATTGAAAGGAGAGGAACTGTGAAAGAGATCGAAGAGGCGTGCATCGTGGGGCCCGGTCGCATGGGCATAGGAATCGCCACCGCCCTGATGGCGGGGGACACTGAGTTGAAGCTGATACTCCTGGACATCAAGGACCGAGATCCGGCACGGAAAACCGAGCGCCTCGAGCAGGCACGAAGTGAAATCCTCCGGAACCTCCGGCTACTGAAAGAACTGGGAGAGCTACAGGACGACCCGGAAGATCTTATGGGGCGCCTCCTCATAACCCGAGACGCCGCCGAGACGGGTGATTGCGGCATAGTATTCGAGGCCCTCCCCGAGCGCCCGGAGCTCAAGCAGGAATTCCTGAGAAAGACAGAGCGTCTCTTCGACCCCTCGGCAATCATCGCCTCGGCCACCTCCACAATCCACTTGAAGACCTTCCATGAGGCGGCCCGGCGCCCCGAGAGGATAGTTATCGCCCACTGGCTCAACCCGGCCTTCATCATCCCCCTGGTGGAGGTAGCCACCGGCAAGACGACCGCCCCATGGGCAGCCGAGGGTATACTCCGTTTCCTATCCCGAGCAGGAAAAATCCCTGTGGCCCTCAAGGACAGCGCCGGTTTCATCGTCCCCCGGATCCAGGTCGCAGCAATGAACGAGGCCGTGCGCATAATCGAAGAGGGCGTTGCAACCCCAGAGACCGTGGACACCGCCATCAAGGCGGGTTTCGGCTTCCGCTTGGCCGTGATGGGGCTGATCGAGTTCATCGACCTGGGAGGCCTTGACATCCTCTACCACGCAAGCCGCTACCTATTCAAAGAACTCGGCTTGGACCAGTACCGCCCCCTCTCCTCAATCGAAAACAAGATGAACCGCAACGAGGTGGGACCCCGCTCGGGCAAGGGCTTCTACGAATATACCGGGGTTGACACGGAGACCTTGTTTCTCAATCGCTACAAAGGATTCTTGGAACTCCTCAAGCTGGTCCGAGGATCCGAATTCCTTGACTTCAAGGGCGGGATAAACCGATGAGCTTTACATCATGATCCGCCAATCTGCTCAGAACCACCGCCCCCCTTCTTTCACCTGCATAACAGGACCGCCTTTAGATCCGGTCAAGTAGGCCGCACGCTGAGTTTCAACGGAACCGCCTCGGAAAAAGCGGCCGCCATGCCGATGGACTACCTTTAGTGCGTTAAAAGACCGCCGTTGTCCCACCAATGTCGTGACCGGGTTCGAGAATACGCTGGTGGAGACTCGGATACCGCTGCCGGCCAATAGCCTCTTGGGGCGGCGGCGGGGTGTTTGTTTTCACGGCGGAATTTTTCCGGGTATACCTTGACAAGCATATATTCAAGCGCTTAAATATATACTCAAAAATACTCATGAGGAGGAATCCCTGATGGAAATCGTAAAGGATGAAAAGATCAGAACCACTGTTATTATGGATAGAAGCCTTGTAGAGGAAATAGATCGATTAAACCCCTTTTCAACCCGAAAAGAATTTCTAGATAGGGCATGTAAATCATATATAATGGTATTAAAGAGGCAAAAAATAGATGAGCAATTGTCAACCGCATGTTCTCAGGCGGCGATCGAGGACTCCGAAGTCAATGAAGAGTGGGAGGCGATAACACTGGAGAACTGGAAATGAACGAACCGAAGCGTGGTGATGTCTACTGGATCCGTCTGGACCCCACCTTGGGTGCTGAAATTCAAAAGACCAGACCTTGCGTGGTCATCTCACCGGATGCCGCTAACAAAAGCGGCCCCTTGGTCATTGTTGCCCCGATAACAACGCTCAAGGACAACCGTCTTTTCTTTCATGAAGTTCTCCTACCGAGAGGAACGGCCAATCTTGCTCATGACTCCAAAATAAAGGTCTTCCAGCTCCGTTGCGTAGACAAGAAGCGATTGAGCAGTGAAAAAATGGGCACACTGACCGAGGAAGTCATACGACAGCTGGATGAAAAACTACGTATTGTAACAGGCCTTTATTGAAGTTACAGCGTTGGAGTCCAAGAGATGCCCTATTATGAAATGCGGGTGCACATGCTCAGGTTCACAACCTTGATGGAGTCGCAAAAAGCCTAGAACCTGGTTATCTGCCCT
>JBKHIW010000086.1:0-7112 GCA_046538465.1 Desulfobacteraceae bacterium
TACCTGGAAGGAGCGCGCCCGCCTGTTTTTTACAAGGAGATGGAAGGTCAAGGTGGCCGTCTTCGGTGTGGTCTTTGGACTATGGCTTCTTTTGGCCGGGCAGCAGGATTTTGAAGTCACTGTGGGAGTCCCTCTGGAGATCCGGAACATCCCGGCCGGGCTGGAGATCGCCGATCCCGTGGATCCCAGGATCAGAGTGCGGATCAGGGGGCTCAGGAAGGACGCCAGCATCCTGAGCGAGAAAAACGTTCATGCGTCAGTGGATATCGCCGGAGCGGGGGAGGGAAGCACCACGCTCCGGATATCCCGGGCCGATATTGTGCTTCCCAATGAGAGGCTCTATGTGGTTGACATTGACCCTGCGATACTGGAGCTTATTCTGGAGGAGGAGCCGTCGAATTAGAACTGGAGAGGAACCCAATGAGCGCACCGATCAGGACAATTGATGTACGCCCCAGGATCCCGAAACCCCTGGAAAAGATCTGGGCTCTGGCCCAGAATTTGTGGTTTGTGTGGGACTACGAGGCCCATGACCTGTTCCGGCGGATCAATCCGGCGCTTTGGACGGCCACGCGGAAAAATCCGGTGGAGTATCTTTGCCGATTGAGCCAGCGAGAGGTGAACGAGCTGGCCGAGGACGAGGCCTTTTTGGCCCACCTGGAGCGAGTGTGGCAGGAATTCCAGCGGTACATATCGGGTAAACCTCATCCCTCAATATTCGGGGACTTGGGCAGGCCGTTCAGGGTGGCTTACTTTACTGCAGAGTGCGGCGTGGCCGATTGCCTTCCTATCTACTCCGGAGGGCTGGGCATACTCTCAGGCGACCATTTGAAGTCGGCAAGCGACCTCAGCCTGCCCGTGGTGGGTGTCTCGCTTGCTTACCAAAAAGGTTATTTCAGGCAGTACCTGACCCAGGACGGCTGGCAGATGGAGACCTATCCGGTAAATCATTTCAGCACTATGCCGATGGAGTTAGTGCGTGACTCCAGGGGGAACCCGGTCACCGTCACCGTGGAGCTCAAGGGAGATCCTGTGGAAGTACAGGCCTGGCAGGTGGATGTGGGCAGGACCAGGCTCTACCTGTTGGACACCAATGTGGCGGGGAACCCTGAATGGGGCCGGGAGGTTACCTCTGAGCTCTATGGCGGTGATCGGGAGATGCGGATAAGGCAGGAGATCATCCTGGGCATAGGCGGTGTCCGTATGCTAAAGGCCATAGGGGAAGAGCCGCTGGTTTATCACATGAACGAGGGCCATTCAGCTTTTGCGGTGTTCGAGCGTATCCGTCAGCTGAGGGAAGAGCATGGTCTGAGCTTTAATGAGGCCTTGGAGTTCGTTCGGGCCACCAATGTGTTCACCACGCACACTCCGGTCCCCGCGGGCATAGACACATTTGACCCGGGCCTGATGAACGCCTATTTCGAGGGGTTTGCCAAATCCATAGGTATAAGCTTCGATGTGCTCCTAGGTTTTGGAAGGCAGGACCCGCGGGACCGCCAGGAGGTATTCAGCATGGCGGTGCTGGCACTGCGGCTGTCCAACTGGAACAACGCGGTGAGCAAGCTCCACGGGAAGGTAAGCCGCCGCATGTGGCGGAAGATTTGGCCGCGGCTGCCAGAGGCGGATCTTCCCATCACCCACGTGACCAACGGTGTCCATATCCCCTCATGGATATCTCGGGGCATGGCCGAGAACTGTGACCGATATCTGGGCCCGCGATGGGTAGAGGACCCGGACAACGAAAAGGTCTGGGAGCGAGTGGACCTGATCCCGGATACCGAGCTGTGGCGGACCCATGAGCGGGCGCGGGAGCGCCTGGTGGCCTTTGCCCGCATGAGGCTGAAAGACCAGCTGGCAAACCGGGGGCAGTCCAACCGGGACCTGGAAATGGCCTCGGAGGTGCTGAGCTCAGATGTGCTCACCATTGGCTTTGCCAGGCGTTTCGCCCCTTACAAACGCGCCCATTTGGTGCTCAGGGACATCCCCAGGCTGGAGCGCATACTCACGGACCGGGAGAGACCCGTTCAGATGGTGTTTGCAGGAAAGGCCCACCCCCAGGACGAGGGTGGAAAGCACTTGATCAAGCAGTTGTTAGAGATTACCGACAGGGAGTCCCTGAGGAGGCATATGGTGTTCCTCGAAGACTACGACATGGAGATAGGCAGGCATATGGTCCAGGGCGTAGATGTTTGGCTCAACACTCCGCGCCGGCCAATGGAGGCCTGCGGGACCAGCGGTATGAAGGCTGCCGCCAACGGGGCCCTGCAGTTGAGCATCCTGGACGGCTGGTGGGACGAGGGTTATCATAGAGAGCTGGGCTGGGCCATAGGCAGCGGAGAGACTTACGACGATCCCGAGTTTCAGGACGAAGTGGAGAGCAAGATCCTCTATGACATCTTGGAAAAGGATGTGGTGCCACGTTTTTACGAACGAGGGCCCGATGGATTGCCCCGGCGTTGGATAGCCATGATGAAGGCGTCTCTCCACCGTCTTTGCCCTGTCTTCAATACGCACCGTATGGTGGAGGAATACTGGGACAAGTCCTACCTGCAGGCCGCGCAGAGGGGTTTTCAACTCATGGAATCTGAATGGGTGGGCCTGAAATCCCTGGCGCAATGGCGCGATAAGATCATGTTCAACTGGTCCAACGTGGCTATCCGGCGGATCAAAATGGATGAGGTCAACGGAGTGGAAGTTGGGGCCCCGATCAGGGTGGAGGCGGAAGTATTTTTGGGTGAGCTCGATCCCGATGACGTGGTGGTGGAGGTCTATGGCGGCAAAGTGGATCCGTTCGGGGAATATTTGGATCGCTTTACAAGGCTAATGGACCTCTCAGGAGCGGCAGGGGACAGAGTGTTCGGCTACACAGGGGAGTTTAGCTTTGAAGAAGCCGGACACTTCGGGCTCAACATCCGGGTGATACCCAATCACCCCAATCCAGAGAGCCGTCACGCCATGGGTCTGGTAATTTGGGGGGATCCCGGGGAGCTTTCAGCCTGACCGGCCTTCGGGCAACTCACGCGCATGTCTTGGAAAGCGCACCCTGACCGTAGTGCCTCCTGACTCCAGGCAGGTCTCAGGCTTCCCGCAGTGGGGGCAGTCTTGGATACGGCCGGGGCAGACATCGGATTCCGAAGGGATGAAGGGGCATCGAGTGGATGCGATGGAGATCTTGAATCCGTATCTTTCTGAGAATATCTTCATCCGAAGTAGATCCGCTCCCTTGCCCCCGGCATTGAAGTCATACGGCCTTCGGGTGGAATAGTGCAGTGTCTCCCGGGTGGTGAAGAAGCCCTCAAAGATGCGGGACTGGGCGTCTTGAGGTATTCCGG
Organism: Desulfobacteraceae bacterium; assembly: GCA_046538465.1. Classification (GTDB taxonomy): domain Bacteria; phylum Desulfobacterota; class DSM-4660; order Desulfatiglandales; family HGW-15; genus CAZYJR01. Next base: position 3,333 of record JBKHIW010000086.1, read on the forward strand.
TCCCATAGTCCCGGACCACCAACTCCACCGTCTCTCCAGCGGGCTTGACAGCCACCTCTATTTTGCCCTGGTCCGGGGTGTTTTCTATGGCGTTTCGAAGCAGGCCGTCCACGGTCTTCTCCAGGGGATCACGGGGCATGTACACGGTGCAGCCCGGTTCGGTGTGCAGGTGCAAGTCCAGGTCACGGTGAGCGGCGAGCCGGAGGGCTTGATTGACACGCTCTCCCACGAGTGTTTCCAGGGGTATGATTTCGGGCTGAAGGTCCTTGGCCCCGTAAATTTCTCCTATTCTGCGTCGGATTCGTTCCACGGCGTCGCCTTCCCCTGCTTCTTGGGCCACTAGGGTTTCCAACTCATCCGCGCATTGATCCACCAAAGCTGAAAGGAGTGTGGGGATGTCTTCCCGGCGCTCTTGAATGATGTCGTCTACCTCGTCCTGGATTTCCACAATGCGGTTGAGATTGCGCCTGGCCCTTTCCATGGTGGGCCTCCAAAGGTCCTCAGGAAGCCCCATGAGGCGCTTTGAGAGTATGTCCAGTGATCCCACCAGCACGCTGAGAGGGGTTTTCAGCTCGTGGGAGAGGTGATTGATGGCCTTGTCCTTTGCCTTATTCAGGCTCCTGACCTCCAGGTATGCCTTTTTCAGCTCCTCAGAGTAGCGGGCGTTCTCTATGGAAAGCGCGACTGTCCCCCCTACCAGGCTGAGGAGCTCCAGGTCCCTTTCGTCAAAGATTCCGTCTTTCTTGTTGACCGCGCAAAGGACCCCGATGATCCTGTCCGTACTCCTCAAAGGGACCTCAATGAAGTTGCGGGTCTTGTAGCCCAGCTTCATGTCCCTTTCAGGATACAGGCGCTGATCCTCATCCATATCGGTTACTATTTGGGGCTCCCCTGTCCTGATCACCCTCCCGGCGGCTATTTCATCAAGTCCGAAGCCTGATCTTTTGATTTTCTCTGCAACAGCATTGTCGTCATAGCAGGCCCCTAAGAAGAAAATACGCTGCTCCTCGGGCTCGAATAGGCCTACCAGCGCCCCCTCCGCATCCATCAGCCGCTGGACCTCGCTGCTTATATAATCCAGCAGGTCCTCAAAGTCCGGATACAAGGGCAGGGCCCTGCTTATCCTAAGCAGAGTCTCGTTGTTTCTATAGGCCTTCTTGAGGTCTTCGGAAAACCGGGCGTTTTCAATGGAAAGAGCCACTGTGCCGGCTATCATGTTAAGGAGCTCCAGGTCCGCATGGTCAAAGGCCCCTTCTTTCTTGTTTATGCTTGCGATTACCCCGATGGTCCTGTCGCTGCTCTTAAGGGGCACCAACATCAGGTTCCGAGTGTCGTAGCCCAGCTTCTGGTCGCGATTTTTGTGCAGAGGGAGGTCCTTGGAGACCTTGGGAATTATCATGGGCTGCCCGGTTTGAATCACTTTGCCGGCCACCAGTTGGTCCAGGCCGAAACGCACCTCCTTGACCCTGTGGGTGGTGGCGGTGTCTTCGTAGGCCGCTCCCGGGAAAAAAAGCTCCTTTCTCTCCTCGTCCAGCAGTATCACGAGTGCACCCTCGGACCCGATCAAACGCTGCACCTCGCGGCTGATGAAATCCAGGAGATCCTCCAGGTCCGGATAGGCCGGAAGGGCCATGCTTATCCGCCTGACCGCCTCATTGTTTCTGGCTATCCGCTTTTCTTGAGTCACGTCCCTGAGGATGACCAGCTCACCTAGAAAATTGCCTTCTGAGTCCTGATAAAAGGAGGCGCTGAGCACCACATCCAAGATTCGGCCGTCTTTGGTCAACCGTTTGGTCTCGTAGCGGTGGATCACCTTGTCTCTTAGAAACTGCTCGATGATCTCTCTGGTCTCCTGCTCCATGCCTTGGGGAACATAAGGTATGGTGCTGCCTTTGAGCTCCTCCAGCGTCCAGCCGAAGGTCCTGGTGAAGGCCGGATTCAGGTATGTGACCTTGCCGTCCAAGTTGAAGACTACTATGGGGTAGGGGAGGAAATCCAAGAGGGCTCGAAACCTTCGCTCCGAATCCCTCAATTTCTCCTCGGCCCGCTTCCTTTCAGTCACGTCCTGCAGGGTCTCTATGGCCCCGGTGATCCGGCCGTTCTTGTCCTTTATGGGTGATGCGGTGAAGTAAAGCCATTTCCCCTTCTCACCAAGAGCGGGGAAAAAGTTCTCGGCCTCGTAGGCGCCGTCGATGATTGGAGATGGTCGGTGTTTGTCTTTGTAGTACTTGGCGAACTCCTCCTCCGGCGCATTGTCCACTATAAGATCGGCCATAACGGGCCTTGGTTTCGAGTAGAAGGTCTTCCAGTGCTTTCTTGTCCCTATCAAGCGGTCTGCAGGGATGCCGGTCAGATTTTCCCAGGCCTTATTGCAATGTGTGATCCGGTGGGTCTCGTCTATTACAAAGGTGGCGATCGGCGTTCCCTCCACGATCTGGGAGAAGAGTCCCTGGTCCACTGTGGAGAGTCCCTGTTCTCCGCGCAGCGCCCGGTTTTCCTCTCGAAGCTCTGTAACCAGTCGTTCCAGTTCTTCGTAGGTAGGCTTCTTATCCGTCATAGACCTCACTCTTGCTCTCTGCCTGCTCCGAACCGCCAATATCTGGAAAGGAGCGGCGAAACCTCAACAGTCGAGTCTCAAGACTGAACAGGTTCCTTCCGGATGTTTCCCAGCCAGTCCTGGAGGCGGTCTACGGCCAGGGCGAGGGTTTGATCCTGTTTGCAGAAGCAAAAGCGCACCAAATTTCTACCTTGGCGGCGGTTTTCCCAAAATAAGGAACAGGGGATGGCTGCCACACCGGCTTCTTCTGGAAGCCTCCGGCAGAACTCCAGATCATCCTCATAACCCAGAGGCGAAATGTCGGCGAGGATATAATAGGTGCCCGGAGTGGGCATGACCCCGAACCCGAGCTCTTTGAGGGCGCCTGCCAGGAAGTCCCGCTTGCGGGTATAATCAGCTGCGAGGCCGCGGTAATAGTCGTCCGGGAAGCCCATTGCATAGGCCATGGCCTCCTGCAGGAACCCCTGGCCGCAAAATGTTATGAACTGATGGCTCATCCGAACCGCTCGGGTCAAGTTCGGGGCGGCGATAACATAGCCCACCTTCCACCCGGTCATGGAGAAGGTCTTGGCAGTAGAGCTGACTACGAAGGCACGATCCCTGAGCTCTGGAACAGCCAGCAAGGATACGTGCTTGTGACCGTCATAAACCAGATGTTCATAAACCTCGTCTCCAACGGCCAAGGTATCGTGTTTCCTGCACAGCCTTCCGATCAAGGTGAGCTCTTCTTTAGTGAATACCTTGCAGCAAGGATTCTGAGGGGTGTTTACCACAATAGCCTTAGTGCGCGGACCGAACGCCCTGCCCAGTTCATCCTCGGGCAGTTGAAAATCAGGGCCCTGAAGCGGTATACGCCTTACTTCGGCCCTCGCAAGGGCGGCCAATGGAGGATAGGCGTCGTAAACGGGCTCCAGCATAATTACTTCATCCCCCGGCTCCAGTATGGATAAAAATGTCGCGCATATGCCTTCTGTGGCGCCGGAGGTGGCTGTGACCTCATTCTCGGGGTCAACGTGTATGCCGTAAAAGCGCCTCATCTTTTCAGCTACGGCCCGCTTGAAGGCGGAAAGGCCTGAAGAGGCTATATACTGGTTCGGGCCGCGGAGCACAGCCTGAGCCGCTTTCTCCCGAATCTCTTCCGGGCCGTCAAAGTCCGGGAATCCTTGGGAGAGATTCACCGCACCGTGGAGCTCAGCGAGTGCGGTCATTTCCGTGAAGATCGT